>JANNRP010000304.1:0-6220 GCA_031401535.1 Hyphomicrobiaceae bacterium
GGATTGCACGACGACTCTAGCAGGGGCCAAGGCGATGCCCCAAGGCGACTTGTCCTGACCGGGTCCCCCGGACTTGTAAAGCAGGCATCTCGGATGAGAATCGAGCCACCCCGCAGTCAAAGCAGTCGCATGAACGCCAAAACCGCCAAGTCCAAGCCCAATACCAAGGCCGTGAACCCGGCCCCGGCCCCTGTGGCCACCCGCAAGCGTGCCGCCAGCACCAAGGTGCCGAACCTGGCGCAGGCCTTCCAGGTTGCCTATGCGCGCGAACTGGCCCAACGCAGCGACACCGCCTCGCCCGAGGCATTCATCGAGACCAGCGGTCGCCGCAAGTGCGCGATCTATCCTATTGCCGCGACCAGCGGTGTCGAGACGAAGCACCGTCATCAGATGCTCGCGCGGGCCATCCATGAACAACTGCAATTGGCTATGCTGATCCAGCGGACCGAGGCACGCGACCGGGCTCAGGCCTTCGCCCTTTTTGCCCAGGCTCTCTGCTGAGAGTTGCACGAACCAGTCCGAGAAGCGGCCGAGCCGGTCGGCGTAGGGCATCATCACCTGAACCTTGATGCCACGCGCTTTCGATAGTCCCACGGTCAGTGCCGCGCCGAGGGCAGGCGGATAAGCCATCGGCAGCGGGCGAGCGCGCAGGGCATCGACCACGGATTTGGCGCCGCGCCGGATCGCGGCAACGTCGAGGCCACGCGCTAACGCCGGAAGCAAGCCGACATTCGTCAGTGCTGAAAACCTGCCGCCGATGCCGGTGTGATGATCGAGCACGGGGATATGGTGTGCCTCGCACAAGGCGCGCAGGCCATTTTTCTTGTCCGCCGTTGCAAGTTCGGTCAATCCGAGGAACATCTCAGGCAAGCGGGGTCCTAACCCTGCGTCGTTGACTGCCTTCAAGGCAACGAGGGCCTGCACCAGCGTTTCAGGCGTATTGCCAGATTTTGACGTGACGACGAACCGCGTTGTTGCGAGGTCGAGCCCGGCGATGCCACCCGCCAATGTCTCGGCGTCGAGGTTGTCATAAAACCGAGTGCGCGGGCGTCGTCGTTGGGCCGCATCGGCACCGCCCGGAATGTTCCAGCCAGCAAGCTGTGCCAGTGTTTGTCCGCCAAGAGCAGATCCGCCGGTGCCAAAAAATACGATGGTGCGTGCACCAGCCGACAGCCGTTCGAGAGCGGATTGGGCGGCGGCGATGTCGGCCAAATCGTCCAAAATCTGGAACAGCGGAACCCGCCCGAGCGCATCATCATCAGCGAGGCGCGTGAGATGCGGCGCGGCCCGGCCCAACCATTGGCCAAGTTCGATCTCGCTCAGGCCGTATTGCCCGATGGCGGCGGGAAGGCAACCCGCAATCGACTGCAGGTACGACCGTTGCCCAGCCGCGCGTGACGAAGATGTCGGCTGGGGCATCCGTGAGGCCTAGCTGCGGTTTGGCAAGTTCTTCGGCTTGCCGACAATCGTGATGATCATATCGTCCGTCTTGAGCAGCCGCTTGGCAACACGGCGCAAGTCGTCGAGGGTCACGGCATCGATCTGCGTATTGCGTTTATCAACGTAGTCGATGCCCAGATCGTCCTGCATGATGGCGAGCAGCTGATTGGCAATTTTGGCGTTGGTATCAAAGCGCAGGGCATAGGAGCCGGTCAAAAACGATCGCGAGTTCTCGTATTCGGCTTGCGTTGGACCCTCGTCCGCCATGCGCTTGAACTCGGCGCGAATGACGTCGAGCGACTGGCCCATCTCTTCGTTCTTGGTTGCGACGCCGCCAGCAAATACCGAAGCACTCCGCATGGGCTGCAAGTAGCTGTAGACCGAGTAGGCAAGGCCACGTTTCTCGCGAACTTCCTCCATCAGGCGCGAGGCAAAGCCGCCGCCGCCGATGATCTGATTAAGCACAAAAGCCGCCATGAAATCCGGATCCTTACGGGAAATGCCGTTGATGCCGAAGGTCGCGACCGACTGCGGCACATCCATCTCGATCACTTGCTGCTTGCCGCCGACCGGCAGGCTGACAGCTGGAACGGCCACGAGGTCGGCCTTGGCTGGCAACGTGCCGAACACGGTATCAATTAGCAGCCCCAAGGTCTTGGCGTCGATATCGCCGACCGCAACGATCTTCAAGTTGCTGCGCGCAAACGTGCGCTTGCGGAATGCTTCGAGGTCGGCGCCGGTCATTGCCGCCACCGTGGTGGTGGTGCCCGTGGCAGGTCGCCCATAGGGGTGGCCTGGGTAGGCCGTTGCCGCCCAAGCTTTGGCGGCAACCTGATCCGGGTTTTTGGCCGCGAACGCCAGGCTTGCCTGTAATTGCGCCTTCACCCGCTCAACGGCATCGGCATCGAAGCGTGGCTTGGTGACAGCGAGGCGAAGAAGCTCGACGGCCTTGTCGCGATTTGCCGTCAATGTTTCGAAGCTGCCATAGACGGTATCGCGGCTGTCGTCGAAGCTCATGCGCATGGCGAGTTCTTCCATGCGCTGTTGGTACTGTACCGCCGTCAGATCACCGGCGCCTTCGTCCATCATGCCGGAGAGAAAGTTGGCAACGCCCTCGCGGCCGACTGGATCTTGCGCGTTGCCGCCTTCGAAGGCGAAGCGCAGCGCCATCAACGGTACGCTGTGCTCTTCGACGAGCCACGCCTCAATGCCGCCGGGGCTTTTGACGGATTGGATCTTCATGGCGTGGGCCCCGGATGCCGAAATGGCGGTAACGGCTGTCACCACAATGGCAAACAGCGCAACAGTGAACGAACGCAACATTGTCATGACGGATCAGGCTCCAACACAATTCAGCTGCGGCTTGGTGCTGCCGATTTCGCCTCGGCGCCGCTGACGGGGATCAGCCGACCGGTGACCGAGCGGCGAATATCCAGATGTTTGGCAGCGGCCTTTTTGACATCGTCGAGGGTGACCTTCGAGATCATTGTCGGCCAGGAGTCGACTTCGGCAATGGTGCGGCCAACGACAAGACCCCAGCCATAGCGACGGGCGAGCGTCGCCTGATTGTCGCTCTCGTAGATGTACTCGGCCATATAGCTGGTCTTGGCGCGGTTGAGTTCTTCCTCGGTCACGCCCTTCTCTTTTATGTCTGAAAGCACAGCATCGATGCCTTCTTCGAGCTTTTCCAGGCTGACGCCTTCGGCCGGCACGCCATAGACGCCGATCTTGCCCGAATCCATGCCGGAGCCGACATAATAGCCCCCCGCACTCGATGCAATCTTTTGTTCCGAAACGAGTTTCTGATAGAGGCGGCTCGTTGCGCCGGACCCTGCGATCTTCATCAGGATGTCGAGTGCTTCCGGCTCACCGGCTGGTGCCGTCACATAGCTCGGCGCGATGTAGGCGCGCGACAAGGTCGGCTTGCCAGCGCGCGGATCCTTGTAGTCGACCCGGCGCGGCGCACGGTGGACTGGGTCGCTCGGGCGCTGGCGCGCCTTAATGGCTGGGTTTGACGGGATCGGGCCAAAGGTCGTCTCGGCAAGCTTCTTCACCTCCTCGACCGTCACGTCGCCTGACACCACGAGTATGGCGTTATTCGGCGCATAGTGCTGTTTGTAAAACCGCAGTGCGTCATCGCGGCTGAGCTTCGCCATCTCATGCTCCCAGCCGATCACTGGGATCTTGTAGGGGTGCGACTGATAGAGGCTCGCGCTCATCTGCTCGTCGAGGATGGCGGAAGGGTTGTTTTCGATGCGCGAGCGACGTTCTTCGAGAATGACGTCGCGTTCGGTCAACACCTCCTTTTCCGCGAGTTGCAGATTGACCATGCGATCCGCTTCCATCGCCATCACGCGCGGTAACCGGTCCTTGGCAATACGCTGGAAGTAAGCGGTGGCGTCGTGACCGGTGAAGGCATTGTCCTGGCCACCGAGACGCGAGACGATCTTGGAGAACTCGCCCGCCGGTATCTTGTCGGTCGCCTTGAACATCAAATGCTCGAGGAAGTGGGCGATGCCCGAGACGCCAGCCGGCTCGTCGGCGGCGCCGACGCGGTACCAGACCATGTGGGTCACGACCGGTGCGCGATGATCCGGAATCACGACGCCACGCATGCCATTGGCCAGCGTGAATTCGCCAATGCGCGACTTTTCTTGCGCCTGGAGCGTATCGAAAACGGAGGCGAGCATGGTCAGGAGAACCCCGAGGGTTGCAATGGTTTTCATCGAGTTGGAGTGCACGGTCATGACAAACAGCCTCAATCGAGGAACTACAGGCAGAGCAATAATCGGTGGCTCACGCCTCAATGTTGGGCGCAAGGCTCACTAAGTCAAATGACAAGAGGGTAATGATGAGCCGAACTCGACCGCCACGAGCAGCGAACGACGCATTCACGGCTTGCGTGCGGCTGGACCACCGGCATCGACGGTGAACGGCGTATCCACGTTAACTTGGTCGACAATCGATCTCTCGCAGCGCCCTTTGGGCCCAACGACGGGGCTCAAATCCCTCATCACCCGGGCCTTTTGCAGGGCCTTTTCGCAATATTCGGCATGCTGGCGGTCAGCGGCGGAGTTGGCCGCGACCTTGCGCTCCTCCGGATTAACCGGGAACGCTTCGATGCTTCCGGTGGCGGCAACGCCTGAGCCCGGTTCCGGCAGACGATCGAGGCTCGGCGGCAATACCAGGCCCTGGCGGTCGGCGGCTCGTGCCTCCTCGGCCTTTTTCGTGTTACTGCCGACGCCCAGATAGTCGAAAACCGCGCCGTTGAGCTCGATACCATCGACGCCGCCGCAGCCGCCGAGAGGGGCAGCGCACACCAGCATGGCGAGTGCAATCGTGGTTCTGAACGTCAGCATTGCGTTTGGCCTCCAAAGCTTCAAGCACGCAGTTGGGCTCCTAATGCGGCATTATTTCGACTCAGGACCCCAGAACGAGTCGTACAGCAGCCCGATGACGCCCGCAACGATCGCCACATCGGCGATATTGAACACATACCAGTAAAAGCCGAATGCGTGGGCGGAGAAGAAGTCGGCGACGCCACCCAGATGCAGCCGGTCGATGGCATTGCCGATGGCGCCGCCGATGATCAGGCCGATGCTGAGCGCCATGATTCGATTGGTGGCACCGTGCACAAGCCAGATATACAACCCGAACGAGGCTACCATCGCGAAGATGAACAACGGCCAGGGGCCCATCCAGCCGGGCATAAGCCCGTAGCTGATGCCGACATTCTTGACGTAGACGAGATCCAGGAACGGCGCGACGGAGACGCGACCCTTGTCCTGAATCCGGTAGACGAACAGCATCCACCACTTGTGCGCCTGATCGATCGCGCAGACGGCGAGGGCAAGCGACAGTCCAAGCGCCGACCAGCGGCCCCAGAACCAGGATTTGCCGGGGGACGGAACATTCATGCGTCAGCCTTCAAGCCGTCGATTTCGTGCATGGCGGCCGCATCGCGCGCCGACAGCTCCGGGTAAGCTGGATCGGAACCAACGTCGGTGGTGATGCGCCAGGAGCGGGCACACTTCTTTCCCTCAGCCCGCGCTGGGACGACGCGGACGCCAGAGATATCGGCGACGATGAAGGCATCGGCAGGCGCGGCAGCGTCGGTCACCGTGATCCCCGAGGTGATGCAGATTTCGGCGAGATCGATGGTTGCCAGCAGCGCGCGTAGATCGGCATCGACAACGTGGACGACGGGCGCTGCCTCCAGCGACGAGCCGATACGCTTGGCGGCGCGCTCCAGTTCGAGCGCACCGGTCACGCCCGAGCGCACACGGCGGATCTGATCCCACTTGGTGGCGAGCTTGTCATCGCGCCAGCCAGCCGGAATGATCGGGAATTGCTCCAGATGCACCGAACCCGCATCCGCGCCATAGCGCGATAGCCAGCATTCCTCTGTGGTGAACACCAGGATGGGAGCCAGCCACACCGTGACGCAGCGGAAGATCTGTTCAACGGCTTCAAGTGCGGCGCGGCGCTTATCGCTCGACGGTGCCTCGCAATAGAGCGTGTCCTTGCGGATGTCGAAGTAGAATGCCGACAGTTCGGTGTTCATGAACTGCGCCAGCACGGCCACGACCTTCTTGTAGTCGTACTCGGTATATGCCTTCCGGATCACCGCATCGAGTTCGGCAAGCTGATGGAGCATGAGCCGTTCCAGCTCGGGCATTTTAGTTGTCGCTTGCGACTCCCCTATCGGGGAGCCGGCCGCAAGCGACGGAGCACCGGAAGCGACCGTGTAATGACTCAAAGTCCCCAGCATCCAGCGCAG
>JANNRP010000305.1:0-5504 GCA_031401535.1 Hyphomicrobiaceae bacterium
CAACGGCGGCACAGCGGCTGGCGGCTCCGAAACGGCAGCACTGCTTGCTGTCACCTTGGCCACAACCGATGGTTCGACCAGATCAGCAAAATCGTCTTCGATCAGTGGCTTAGCGGAACCCGACGTCAGACCAACCGGAACCGCGGAAGGCGCCAGCGCACGCACGACATCGCTCAGACGGCTCGACATCGCAGGTTTGGGCTGTACGGCTACCGTTTCGGATTTGGCGATTGGCGCAGCGGCAGCAGTCGGTACCACTGCTGCAACTGGCGCTAGTGACGTTTCCCGGGCGGCGACCGTTGACTTCAAAGCGTTTGGTTCTTCGGCGATAATCTTACGAATCGACGCCAGGATATCTTCCATGCTGGGCTCCGCATGTTTTTCACTGTTTTGCATGGAATTCATCCCATTCTCGACGCGTCGCAACCAATTCCACAAAATTTTGCAGCATGTGCCAACAATTGTGGTTAACCGAACATGGCTAAGGGTTCAATGCGGCGGCGCGCGCTATCCGCAACTAGCTCGTAAGCAGCCGGATCGTGATCCTAGCGAGTCGGAAACTTAAAATGATCAAGCGGCGGTGTTGTGGCAGATCGGTTGCATCGCCAACGTCATGTGGTGGCTAAACCTGACGACAGCCATTGCGATGATCTCTGGAGCCGGTTCTATTTCACTGGCGAATGCTTGCCGTGACCTTCCCAAAGATCGACTTTCTCATGGCGGCCATCGCGATGGGTGATGCTCAGCCCCCACCAATTCCGACGATTCTCGAGGTAGTGGGCCTCGGCGTCATATACGTCAGGCCCTAAACCCAGTGCCGTGGCATTCATTCGACCGACAGCTACCAAAAGCGCAAAGGCGTTGACGATGAGATCGCGTTGATCGGTAACGAGCGTGACCTGTGCATTGAGCAATTCCTGCTCCGCGTTGAGCACGTCAAGCAGCGTCCGCTGGCCAACTTTTTCCTCTTCCCGCACGCCATTCAAAGCCGTCTGGCTGGCGTTGACCGCAATCTGGTCTGACTGCATCCGGGCTCTTACAGCCTGCAACGCGGAAAACGCGGTTATCGTCTGCGACGTTACTTCGGTGCGGCTCTGCTCAACTTCCTGCAGGCGGCTAACGTGGGTGTGTTTCGCCTGCCGGACACGCGCATGGACTTCGCCTCCCGCATAGATCGGCACGTTCAACCGGCCGACGAGGCTCGTCGTCTCGCTTTCATCGGTCGTACGCGATGGCTCAAAACGCTTGGTATAATTGCCCTCAAGCTGCACCGACGGCAGCAATTCACCCCAGATCTTGTCGACGTTGTGACGTGCTGCCTGCTCGCGATAAAGCGAGCCAACAACCGCCGGGTTCTGCTGCGCAGCCGACCCGGTTGCTTCGCTGACAGATTTCGGCAGCAGAGCTTCCGGCACGCGCGGCTCGATCAAATTGCTGGGCGGGCGACCCACCACCCGTTCATAGCTCGCACGGCTGGAACGAAGGTTGGCACGCGCGAGGTCGAGCGCGGCCACAGAGGTTGCGCGCCGGGATTCGGCTTGCGCAACGTCAGTTCGCGTCACTTCACCGACCGCAAACCGGTCCTGTGTGGCCTTCAATTCACGGCTCAATACGGTGACATTGTTTTCGCGCAGTCGGACCAGCGACTGGTCGCGTACGACATCCATGAAGGCCGTGACGGCCTCTTGCAGCACGGTCTGCTCCTGGGCACGCAGCGTTTCGCGGCCGGCGCGCACAATGGCTTCCGCCTCCTTGACGGTATTGACCGTCCGGAAACCGGTGAAAATCTGCTGCGTGGCGTTGAGATTGAACCCGCTGGGCCGCGTCTCACCGTTGTTGGAGGACGGCGGCCGGGTGTCTTGACGTTGAATACCGGCATCCGCTGAGCCCGCGATATTGGGCCTGAATCCCGACAACGCGCGCGGCACTTCTTCATCGGTGGCGCGCAAAGTAGCTCGCGCTGCATCAAGTTTCGGATTGTATTTATAAGCCCCGTTCAGCGCCTGCTTGAGTGTTTCCGCATGCGCATAAGAGGGCACAAACGAAACGTCTACGCCAACAAAACCAAGGCCCAACAGAAAACTGGAGCCCGCGCAGGTCAGGAAGCGACGCGCCAAAAATGGGTATCCAATAGACATTGCAACTCCGCTTGCATCGCAGCCGCTACCGCTTCAATTCACAACGGCAACTAGTGCGATTCGCGCTCCAAACCGGTTGACCAGCACAGGCCACTCACAGGTTATTAATGCGAATCGCGCGCGCAAGGGAGAGAATTCGGGCCAACTTTCGACCGTTGAGGCCCCAACGTTGCAACAAGCCCACACTTTTTGGCATCCTAGCAAAGCGACTGGTCGCCGCTAGGGAGTTCCGACGACGAATGCCCCCCAAACGAATAGGCATTGAGTGAGCTTTAGCCGCCGTCCGCCAGTAGAGCGGCATCCGATTCGGGGGCATGCAGGGTTTCGCTGCGACCGTCAGCGTGGGTGATTGAAATTCCGAGCCATTTGCGGCGGACCTCGTTGTAATGAGCTTCCGGGTCGTAGACATCACTGCCGAGCGCCAACGCTTCGGCGTTCAATCGCCCAATTGTCGAAATCAGCGCGTAGGTCGCAACCACCAGATCGCGCTTCGTGATTACGAGTTGTACTTCCGCATCGAGCAACTCCTGCTCGGCATTGAGCACATCGAGCAAGGTACGCTGCCCGACCTTTTCTTCCTCGCGCACGCCTTCAAGTGCCACCCGATTGGCATCGACCTGCACCTGATCGGACTTGATCTGTGCACGCGCCGCCATCAGCCGCGCCCAGGCTGCGGTGGTATTCGATTGCGTTTCGGCGCGCGCCTGCTCGATTTCCTGCAGCCGCGAGACGTGCGTGTGCTTCGCCTGCCGTACGCGGGCATGGGTCTCGCCGCCCTGGTACAACGGCACACTGATGCGCCCGCTAATACTAGCGGTTTCCTGCTCGCCAAGAGAACGGGACACGTCGTTGCGGTGCTGATAACTCGCCTCCAGCCGCACTTCGGGCAACAGTTCGCCCCAGATCTTGTCGACCGCATGGCGCGACGCCTGCTCGCGATACAGTGCCGATATGACGTTCGGGCTCTCGCGCTCGGCAATACGGGCAGCTTCGTCCTGGCTCTTTGGTACCAGTGGGTTTTTGGCCGACGGTTCGGTGAGATTTGACGGCGCATGACCGACGACGCGCTCGTAGACTGCCCGGCTCGCCTTCAAGTTCGATTTTGCCGCATCAAACGCCGAAACTGCCTTGGCGCGCCGTGCCCGCGCCTGGGCAACGTCCGTCTTGGTAACCTCGCGCACGGATCGACGGGTCTCGGCTGCATTTAACTCGGTGGTCAATACAGTGACGTTGGCTTCGCGTAGCCGCACCAGGGCACTATCGCGGACAACATCGACGTAGGCAGTGGCGGCTTCGAGCAACGTTGTGCTCTCGACTTGACGCAGGTTCTCGCGGCCCGCACGCACCACGGCCTCGGCCTCACGCACAGTATTAACGGTGCGAAAGCCGTTGAACACAGATTGCGTAACATTGAGGCCATAGCCGGAAGGACTAGTGTCGCCGGACCCCGAAGTCGCAGGTTTTGTCGTCAGACGCTGGCTGCCCACATCCGCTGTCCCTTGAACCGTCGGCCTCCAACCGGACTTGGCTCTCGGCACTTCCTCGTCGGTTGCCCTCAGACGCGCCCGCTCTGCGTCGATCTTGGGGCTCGCCCGATAGGTATGATCGAGCGCCTGCCGCAGCGTTTCAGCGAACACAGGCTGCGGCGCTGCAATGGTTGTCGCAACAGCCAACAAGGCAAGAGTCGAGACGGCGCACGGGCGCCATTCCGCCACATCGGCCCTTAGCCTCAGCTTACCCAACCGAACCAACATGCGACTGCCTGCTCCCAACACGACTTCACGATCCCCCCGCGCACGCCGGGGTGTTGTCACATCGGCAGCCACGCGTTGCCGATGGCTGACCGAACGCCAATTCGCTGCTGATTCGCTGAATGAAAGGTAAAGCCCTCCGATTGCCGCTTGTATGCGGGTCCCCGAGGGGCCAATTTCCCGACACGTTTGACGAGGACCTGCCCGCTTGCACCATTCCAACGTATCCGACCTCAGCCGCTACGGCCGCGATGCCCTCCGCAGCGCCGGGGCTTACGTGTCTGAACTTGCGACCCCGACACTGCGGCTCGGCGTGACCGGGCTCGCCCGCGCCGGCAAGACGGTGTTCATAACGGCGCTGGTGCGCCACCTGATCGAGGGCGGGCGGATGCCCTTCTTTCTCGCTCAGACTCAGGGTCGGATCGGTGGCGCCTACCTTGAGCCGCAGCCCGACGACGCCGTTCCACGGTTCGACTACGAGGCCCATCTGAGCGCCCTGACCGCGCCCGAGCCCCACTGGCCACAAAGCACATCGCAGGTTTCGCAATTACGCGTAACCATCGAATACCAGCCGTCAGGCACGCTGCGCCGCATGGTTGGTCGCGCCTTGGGTACAAGCCGCGTGCATATCGACATCGTCGACTATCCCGGCGAATGGTTGATCGATCTGGGATTGCTCGATCAGGACTATGCGGCATGGTCGATCGATGCGCTGACGGCTGCCCGCAAGCCAGCGCGGGCCAAGATCGCAGCCCGCTGGCTGTCCCATCTCCAGCAACTCAACCCAGCATCACCTTTGGATGAAACACAGGCGCGCGAAGCAGCCAACGTGTTCACGGACTATCTCCAGGCCACGAGGTTGGCCGAGCCCGTCGCGACGCTCGGGCCCGGTCGATTTTTGATGCCGGGCGAGTTGTCCGGATCGCCTTTGCTCACGTTCGTACCGCTCGATCTTGCGCCTGGTGACGCGATCCAACGCGGGTCGCTGGCGGCCGCCATGCAGCGGCGTTTCGAAAGCTACAAGCGTCTCGTGGCACGGCCATTCTTCCGCGATCACTTCAGCCGTCTCGACCGGCAGATCGTACTGGTCGATGCGCTTGCCGCCATTGATGGTGGACCGGACGCCATCGAGGATCTGACCGGCGGTTTGGCCGCCAGCCTCCAGGCATTTCGCCCTGGCCTCAACAGCTGGTTATCTCAGATCATCGCACCGCGCATTGATCGCATCCTGTTCGCTGCGACCAAGGCCGACCACCTGCCGCGCTCAAGTCACGACCGGCTCGAAGCGGCGCTTGGACTCATCATTGAGCGGGCGGCATCGCGGGCACGTATTTCCGGTGCGGATGTGAAGGTGTTGGCGTTGGCAGCACTCAGGGCAACGCGTGATGTCGAGGCGCAGCAAGACGGCGAGTTGCTTCCGTGCATCGCCGGTATTCCACTAAGCGGTGAAAAGCTCGGAGAAACCGTGTTCGACGGCACGACAGAAGCGGTAATTTTCCCCGGCGATTTGCCGGTCGATCCGAAATCGGCATTGACCAAATCTCAGTGGGCACGCGCATTCGATAGCGAGGTACGCATCATACGTTTCGCGCCGCCGCGCCTGAATGCCCGGAGG
>JANNRP010000306.1:0-3028 GCA_031401535.1 Hyphomicrobiaceae bacterium
ACACAGCACGTCGATTTGCCCGCCAACGAGGTCGTTCATGGCCGGCCCCGTGCCGCGATAGGCGACCATCGCAAGCTTGACACCCAGTATCTGCTGCAACTGCATGGCGCACACGTAGGAGTTGGACCCAACGCCAGCAAAACCGATCGTGGCATTATCACCCTTTTCCTTCAACCATGCAGCAAGCGCAGTTGCATCCTTGATTTCCAGCGTTTTGCGGCTCAGCAGAACCATTGGTCCAGTATTGACGAGACCTGCTGGCTCAAATGCTGTTTTCGCGTCATATTTCAAGTTGGCGTATAGCGCTGGTGCGGCCGTGAGCCCGCTGTGGTGCGTCAGTAGTGTATAGCCATCCGGTGCTGCCTTGGCGACCCGGTCAGCGCCTGTTGTGCCGCCTGCGCCGGCGACGTTTTCGATGATAATCTGCTGACCGAGCGTGCGCCCCAGATGATCGGCCATTAACCGGCCGAGCACATCTGACGGGCCGCCTGCAGCAAATGGTACAATCAATGTGATTGGTTTGGATGGCCAAGCTTGGGCAAATACTGGCAGTGGCGCTGCTGCTAGGGCTAGCAGTGCCATCGCGGCGGATAAGCTTTTGAGACGGCTGGTCAAGTGAGCGCTCCTCGTGTTTCCATACTGATCTGGTCGGCGTGCGCGTTGTCGCTTTTCGCCCATCGGTTGCGTTGGACAGCGCAGCAACTGTTTCAACAGCGCCAGCTATCAAGGACGACGCTAACATGACTGTCACCACAATCCCAATCGCCGAAATCGAGGCATACATCGTAGCCGCACTGGTCGCCAACCGGACGGTCGGTGCAACTGCTGCCAGCGTCGCCCGGGCATTGGTGCGCGCAGAGATCGATGGCCACACCGGGCATGGGCTTTCGCGCGTCGCTTCGTATGCATCGCAAGCACGGAGCGGCAAGGTGGATGGATACGCGGTGCCGTCGTTTGCGCGTACGCGACCCGCGAGCGCCATGATCGATGCCCGGCACGGGTTTGCCTACCCGTCGCTCGATCTGGCCTGCGCGGCACTACCTGACATGGCGCGTGAAACCGGGATCGCAGCCGTAGGCGTCACGCGCTCACATCATTGCGGCGTTGCCGGCCATACCGTGGAACGGCTGGCTGATTCAGGGCTTGTTGCCATCGTTATGGGCAACACGCCACAAGCTATGACAGCGCCGGGCGGTCGGCGTCCGATTTTTGGTACCAACCCGTTGGCGTTTGCATGCCCGCGCCGGGAGGCCATACCCATTGTGGTCGATCTTGCACTCAGCCAGGTGGCGCGGGGTCGTATTGTGATGGCGGCCCAAAGGCACGAGGCGATACCCCTAGGCTGGGCGGTAGATGCTCAGGGCCAGCCGACGACAGATGCCAAGGCCGCACTCAGCGGCACGCTATTGCCGCTCGGCGGCGCCAAGGGTGCTGCGCTGGCTCTGATGGTGGAAGTCATGGCGGCAGCGCTGACGGGGGCCAACTTCGCATTTGAAGCGTCATCGTTTCTCGATGACAAGGGGGTCGCACCCGGGGTCGGGCAACTGCTGATCGCCATTGATCCCGGCGCCTTCTCTGGGCGCGACGCAGTTCTCGATCGGATTGCGGTGCTGGCAGCCGCAATCGACGGCGATGCCGGGGCGCGGTTACCGGGCAGCAGGCGCATGGCGTTGCGCGCGACGGCCGCGGGGGAAGGAGTGCGTGTCGGTCGTGAGATGCTGGCGGCATTGCGAGCGCTGGCGGAACCCGCATAAGTGCGAATGTCACGATGGTTGGATAATACCTTGCAATTGACACCCAATTGCAACGGGTCCATCGTCCTCAATAATTAATCAATTATAAATGATATTAGTGGGGGAGCGTACGATGGCCCGTTATCGGACCAAGTCGACTGTCGCACAATGCTTCTTAGGGAACCTCTGAATAGCACGCTCGGCTGATGGTGGCAGTTACGCTTGTCGCGGTTTTCGGCTGTTTTGCGGCTTGCAGGCGTCGATACACAATAGCTTCCGTTTGGTCGGCGGCGGCGGTCTCGACACGGCGAGCTATCACGAGTCTCAGGCTGGCGTGACAGTCACCGTCAACGGAGCTGCAACAGGCGGTGATGCGGCGGGCGACACGCTGTCGGGGTTTGAGAATCTGATCGGTAGCGGCAATGATGATTTGCTAACCGGTGACGGAACCTCCAATCGCCTTGATGGCAGCGAAGGCAACGACACGCTCAATGGATTGGGCGGCGTCGACACGATGATTGGTGGTCAGGGCAACGATACATTCATCGTCGATGATGCGAGCGACGTGGTCACGGAACTCGGCGGCCAGGGGACCGATGGTGTTTCAACGGCGCTATCTAGCCTCACTCTAGCTGCCAACGTCGAGAACCTGACTTTCACCGGCGTCGGCGCGTTTGTGGGCATTGGTAATGCGGAGGCCAATGCGATCAGCGGCGGCGCGAGTGCCGACGTGTTCGTCGGCGGGACTGGCGCCGACACAATGACTGGGTTTGACGGCGCTGACACCTACGTCGTCGACAACACTGGCGACGTTGTGGTCGAGGGCAGCGGCGTCAATTCCGGCTACGATGTCGTGGTCTCTACGGCGGTCAGTTACACGCTGTCGGCCAACATCGAGCAACTTGGCCTTGAAGGTGGCGCGGTCACCGGCATCGGCAACGAAAGCGTCAACTTCCTTTACGGCGGGTTCTCGGGCTTGTCGCTGACACTCAACGGCATGGGCGGCGACGACATCCTGTTTGCTGGGCTCGCGGGCGGCAACACGCTGATCGGCGGTGCCGGCGTCGATACGTTGTTGATTTACGGCGGCAACAACAACGCCAACGGCGGGCTTGGGTCAGACATCTACTTCACCTACACGGCGACCGACGTGATTTCCGAAGTCGGCGGCGATGGTATCGATACGGTCTATTCGAACCACGACATTGTGCTGGGCGCGGGCCTGGAACAGGTGCTGCTGTTCGGGGCGGCAACGTCGGCCACGGGCGGCGCCGACAACAACATCATGTACGGCA
>JANNRP010000307.1:0-1574 GCA_031401535.1 Hyphomicrobiaceae bacterium
TCCGAGATGATGATTTCAAGGTTTTGATAGGTCTGTGCCTGCACAGCGCGGACGGCGCGCCGCAGCAGTTCCGGTCGGTTGAAACAAGGGATGCCAACACTGACGAGCGGCGACGCCGTATCGATCATGCCCTGCTGCACCGCGTGGCCCCGGTTGATCCCTCGCGTTCCCGCAATCAAACGCGCTTGGGGCTGATGCTTCTGGTGCTGCGAGGGGGGATCGAACCCCCGACCTCTTCATTACCAATGAAGTGCTCTACCACTGAGCTACCGCAGCGTCGCCGATCACCTGCCACAAGCCTTGAGCCGCTGCAAGCCTGTTCGTTGCTAGGCAGCGCAAACGCTGCCCTCTATGAGTTTGCGGCGGTCGTGATACTCTCGCGGCGATGACGCAGGATGACAAACCAAAATCGGATCGCGGGCGTGGGCTCGCCGCCCAGCAGGCGCGGCGGCAGGAGCGCTTGGCGGCGGCGCTGCGCACCAATCTCGTCCGGCGCAAGGCGCTGTCGCGTCAACAGCACGCGATACCCGATGACGCCGCCACTGAGTCCGACGATAGCAAATGACACGTCGAGGGTCGGCTATCGTCGCGCTGACCACGGTTGACCCTCGAAGGGCGTTTCCCTAGGGTCCGGCTCACTCATGGTGCTGTGCAGCATTCGTGCGCCCGCACCTACCGTTCGATACCGCCGGAGCGATCTCGATGACAGCCGATCTCAAGCCTCGCACTAAAACGCCGGAGCCCTGGGCAGATGCGCCACAGACCGCGCGCCTTGTGCTGGCCGATGGTACGGTGATCACCGGCCAGGGTCTCGGCGCGACCGGCTCGGCCGTCGGCGAGGTGTGTTTCAATACCGCCATGACCGGTTATCAGGAAATCCTGACCGACCCGAGTTATGCTGGGCAGATCATCACCTTCACGTTCCCGCACATTGGCAATGTCGGTGCCAACCTGGAGGACACCGAGACATCGAACCTGGCCTCGCGCTCCGGCGTGCGCGGCTGCGTGCTGCGCGCCGAGGTGACGTCACCGTCTAACTATCGTTCTGCCGAGCATCTCGACCATTGGTTGAAGAGTCGTGGCATTATCGCCATCACGGGCATCGATACGCGCGCGCTCACCGCGTTGATCCGGGAGAAGGGCGCACCAAACGCGGTCATCGCGCATCAGCCATCGGCGAAGTTTGATCTGGCCGCGCTCAAGGCCGAAGCCAAGGCATGGCCGGGGCTCGATGGCATGGATTTGGTGCCGGACGTCACTGTCGGACAGACGACGACGTGGGATGAGATGCGCTGGGTCTGGGGGCGTGGTCACGAGAACCAGACCAATCCTGAGTTCCATGTGGTGGCGGTCGACTACGGCCTGAAGCGTAACATCCTGCGCTGCCTCGCAAGCGCCGGTTGTCGCGTGACCGTGGTTCCAGCAACGACGTCAGCGGTTGATATTCTCGCACGCAAGCCTGACGGCGTGTTCCTTTCGAATGGTCCTGGCGATCCGGCGGCGACCGGCACATACGCGGTGCCGGAGATCAAGGCGCTGGTGGCGTCGGGTCTGCCCGTTTTCGGCATCTGCCT
>JANNRP010000308.1:0-12252 GCA_031401535.1 Hyphomicrobiaceae bacterium
CGACTCCGGATGAGGCGCGGGCAATCCTGGCTTTGAAGGGCGGCGACGCGGTGGGATTCTAGACCGACGCCGATGGGACAGGTATCCAGCCGCGCGACATGGTAATGATGCATACGATTTGGCTTGAACTGACTGGAGGCACGGCGCAAGATGCAACCTGACCAGCACAAGCGAGACAAGTGGATGGGGCACGAATTCGACGGCGGCGTGGCGATCGTCGCTGGCGGCAGCGGCGGCATCGGCTCGGCGATCTGTGAAGCGCTGGCAGCAGCCGGGTCGAACATTGCGCTGACCTATCGATCTCGCAAGGACGCTGCGGATGGCGTCGCTGCTGCGGTCGAGGCGCACGGACGCGAGGATGCCCATTGGTGCGTTCTGTGTCGAACAGGGACGCTGGGCGGTGCGCGGTAAAGAGGACGTCAAGCGATTTGCCAGTTCCGAAAAATCGGTGCCGTCGCGTGAGGCCAAGCTTGCGATGCTGGCACCGGTCAAACAAAGTGCCGAGGCGCCAACCGCCGCCGTGGCCGGAGTGCAGTCGAACCGGCAGAACGGCATCCGCCAGAGCCGCAGTGCTGCGCAAACGGAGACTGGCACGCGGCAGGCGGAAATCTGGGCCAATGTCGGCAAAATCCAGAGTAAACTTTCGGCCAATCTCAACGCACCAGTGGCGTCCGGGCTATCGACATCAAGCCTGCAATTATCTCTTGAAAACGACAAGCTCGCCACGGCGCGGGCTGCATATTCCAAAGCTCTACTCGGTGCAGTGGACGGCAAAATGGACATTGTCGGTGTGGTCGTCGCAATCAACGGCCGCCTCTCCAGTGCCGAAATCTATCCGTCAAATGGCTTGTTCACCAAAATGTGGCCAAAGCTATTCGATTCCAGCGCGACGGAGGCGATCGCCGACAAGCAGGTGCTCAAAGTCGAGGCGATGCCAACGATCGCACAGGTCACAGCATTTCTCGATGCGGCCGATGCCGGGAAAGTGGTCGAAAATACCCAGCTCGATACTGAAAACGCACGGCAACTGCGTGATAGCCCGGCCATCTTGGCTGTTGCGACGAAACGTGCGGACGGCACGCTCGTGCACCGATCGTACCTTGCGAAGTAGCCCGTGCCAGCGCAATTGGTTAAGGCCGTGCGGCTGGATATTGATTGAGCCTTGCCGTACGTCCGCCTTGTCAAATGTCAACGCCTGATGAATGGTTGTGTGATCCTGAGACATCCAGGGTCGGCGCAGCGAGGATGTTGATGAGTTCAGTGGCAACGCACGCTCGCGTGTATCACCCCCCAACGGCGGCGGAGCCTTCGCTACACGGCAAGCCGTTGCTGGAGGGCGTGACGCTAGATTTTGGGCCGATTGATCTGCTCGGCAGGTTTTTTCTGGCAGCCGACACGGCTGCCCGTGCACGCGGCGTATATCTGACGTTCGGCGGCATCGGTGATCTGCTGGAAGTGAACAGGTGCAACCCTGACACCTGGCGACCGCTATTGCCGATTTTTGATCCGACTTACGGTGGTCTCAATAATGATAACTCGTTTTCGCTATTGGGTCGGAATGCCGAGGGCGATGTGATCGCGACGCAAGCCGCCAGGCTCTATGCGTGGACACACTCCAATATCGCCGAGGAAGCAGCGAACCTCCGATTATTCTATCCCGACCCCGCACGACATAAACTCCCAACCGAGCGCATCGACGTTACCGCGCCGTCGGCGGCGTCGGTCACCGGGCGGGTCGCCTATTCAGGCGGCGTCTGGTTCCGGCCTGACTTCCGTGGCCGGTTCCTGACGGCGATCCTGCCCCGGATATCGCGCGCCTATGCATTCACTCGTTGGTATACGGACGTTACCACGACGTTTATGGCTGAAAAGCTCGTGGAAAACGGCGTGGCAGCTCGCTGCGGCTATACTGAAATAGGCTGGGACGTTGCATTGCGAGAAACGCGCACAGGCTCGGTGCGGGCAGCGTTGCTGACCATGCGGACGGCCGAGATGCTAAACGATCTAAGCGCATTTCTTCAGCAAATTGGCCCGCAGATCGATGGAATGATCGATGATCGAACTGTTCAGCAACCACATGCCGCCGCCAGTTGAGCGGGCAGGTAGCACCACTCTTTTGTAGCGGACGCGGGCGCGTCCAAGCCTCTTGGTAACCATGATCGTATCGACATCGCAGATCCTGGGCTCGCCCACGCGCAATACGTCGCGGTAGACGGAGGCAATCCATTGGCCGTAAGCACGATCTTCCTGTTCCTCGATGGCCGTCCCGCAGGCTTGTGCGACCCATTCGTCAGAATAGCTGAGAAAGCCGTGGCCGATTTCACGAAACGTCAGGGTGTCGCTGTCGGTTGCCGCGTCTACGATGTGGTAGCGCCCTTGCAAAGCCTGTTTCATGATATTTTTTAGCCCGTCGCGATGTACGGACTGAGCCAGTTGCTGCCAGTTCGTCAGCAGCGAATGCAGCGCTTGTTGCTGGGGTGTTACATTCGGTAGTTTGTCGATCGATGACGGCTGCATCAGATAATCACCGGGCCGCAATTGCTGCTCAACAGAGAGCAGTTGGTGCAAGGCGGAAAGGGCTGCAACGCCGTTGGTGTGCATCCGGTAACGCCAGTCGGTGTCGAAATGTACGGTGACTACGCGGGCAAATTGGCGTTTATCCAGCCAAGTGCAAAGGCTTTCAAGGCTCTTTGGACTTACCAGCCGCGGTCGCGTCCGGATCTCGCAGGAATTACCATAAAGGGTGATGGCGATGAACCCGAGGTTTTTGACCATGTAGCTCGAAAATTCGTCGTCGGCGAGCGGTGCATCGAATGCCTGGCGCAGAGCTTTGGACCGGCCGTCCCAGATGGTCCCGATATCATCGATCAACACCAGGTTCATGGGAAACTCGAAAAGGTTACGAACGGCAACAAATTTCACGCTCTCAATTGAAGCTCGAAATCCATTACCAACTCGCTAACACTTTGATCGTGAGTTTGGTCGAACTCGAAAAAATTGTGCTTGGCAAGCAGTTCTACTTCCACGAACCCTGCTGTCGCGGTGCCGTCAGCGGCGGTCGTCTTTCGCCAAGCCGTCTAACATCCGTCTGCCGATGCTGAGTGCCCGCCATTCGTAATGCCAGAAAGCGCAAATATGAGATCACATGCCCGGGTTGTGGTAATTGGTGGCGGCGTCGTTGGGGTTTCAACGCTCTATCATCTGGCCAAAAAGGGTTGGAGCGATTGCGTGCTGGTGGAGCGGCGCGAATTGACCTCGGGTTCGACATGGCATGCGGCAGGCCTTTTGCCTCTGTTCAACCTTTCGTACTCGGTCGGGCAGATACACAAATACTCAGTCGCGCTCTACAAGACGCTCGAAGACGAGACCGGCCAGCCGGTAGGCCTGAAGCAGGTGTCTAACATCCGGCTCGCCCGCACGCCTGACCGGTTGGATGAGTTCCGCTACTACAAAGGAATAGCGGAAACGCTTGGAGTGACAGTCAATCTGTTGACGCCGGATCAGGTCAAGCTGATTTGGCCGTTGGCCTCGATAGACGGCGTGCTTGGCGCCATCCAACATCCCGATGACGGCTACATACAACCAGCCGACCTCACGCAAGCCTTGGCCAAGGGTGCACGTGCCAAGGGCGCCGAGATCTATCGCCATACGGCGGTGACCAGCATCGAGCGTCGCGGTGATCAATGGCTGGTGCGAACTGACAAGGGTGATATCGCTTGCGAGCACATCGTCAGTGCAACCGGCAATTTTGCCCGTCAAACCGGTCGATTGCTTGGGCTCGATGTGCCGGTGATTCCGGTCGAGCATCAGTACATCGTGACCGAGCCGCACCCAGCCATTGTGGCGCGCCAGAAGCAGGGGTTGCCGGAGATGGGCGTGCTGCGCGAGAGCGATAGCTCCTGGTACATGCGGGAGGAAAATGGTGGGCTCATCCTCGGGCCCTACGAGCCAGGGGCGCCGTGTTGCTATGTCGATGGACCGAGCGAGCAAAGCGAGTTTGAGTTGTTCCAGGAAGATCTGGAGCGCATTGCCCCGCATATCGAGTCAGCGATCCAGCGCGTGCCAGCATTTGGCGAGGTTGGCATAAAGAAGGTCTACAACGGCGCGATCTGTTATACACCCGATGGTTCGCCGATCATTGGCCCAGCGTGGGATTTGCCCAATGTCTGGCTCAACGAAGGGCATTCGTTTGGCATCACGGCGGCAGGTGGGGCCGGCTGGCAACTTGCCGAATGGATCGTCGAAGGTGAGCCCTCGGTCGATATGCTGGGCGTCGACCCACGTCGGTATGGACCCTATGCCAGCCGCGGCTACCTGCGCCAGAAGAACGAGGAAGCCTACGCCAACGTCTTCACTATGCACTATCCGGACGAGGAGCGCGTTGCGGCGCGTCCACTGAAGCAGTCTCCTTGCTACGATCGTATGGCGGCGCTGGGCGCGGTATTCGGTTCGGTATACGGCTGGGAGCGGCCCGGCTGGTTTGCCCCACAAGGCTACCAATTGAGCGATGCCGACAAAGCCTATCCGGATGTGCTGCTCAACCACAACCACCCGTCGATACCAGCAGACGGCAAACCGCCACGGGAGAAGTGGAGCTTCCGGCGTTCGAACTATTTCAAGTTCGTCGGCGATGAATGCCGCCACGTCTCGGAGCACGTCGGCATGCAGGACATGACACCGTTCGCCAAGTACGAGGTGAAGGGCCGTGGCGCGGAGGCTTGGCTCGATGGCCTTTTCGCCAACAAATTACCCGCGAAAGTCGGCCGGGTCGGCCTCGTGCATATGCTGTCGAAAAATGGCGGCGTGCGGGCTGAGTTCACAGTATTTCGCGAAGGTCCGGAGCAATTCTATCTGGTTGGTCCAGGCGCGCTCGAACGTCACGACTGGGACTATTTGCAGAAGGCGCGTCCGCGTGATGGGTCAGTTGATCTGCAGAAGCTGACGACGCAGTTGGGCGTGCTGGTGTTGGCCGGGCCGCACGCGCGCGTGGTGCTGCAGTCGCTCACCGATACCGACCTTTCGAACAAGGCATTCCCTTGGCTGAGCGGCCAGCGTCTGTCGGTGGGGGCAGCATCCGCCACGGTGCTACGTTTGAACTATGTGGGTGAACTCGGTTATGAGCTGCATCATCCGATTGAGATGCAGAACTACATCTTCGACAAGCTGATGCAGGCAGGTAAGCCTCATGGCATCAAACCCTACGGCATCAAGGCGATGATCGCGCTGTCGATCGAGAAGTCCTATCGCCTGATCGGGCGCGAACTATCGATCGAATATTCAGCGTTTGAGTCCGGCCTGCAGCGGTTCGTGCAGCTCAACAAGGACAAATTCGTCGGTCAGGAGGCGTTGGTTGCATGGCAGCAACGGGGCTTTGCCAATCGGTTCGTCACTATGGAGGTGCTTGGCGTAACGGACACTGGGAGTGATGTGCGCGGCTCGGAACCAATTTTGTATAAGGGGCGGATGATAGGGCGCGCGACGAATGGCGGCTACGGCTGGCGCGTGGGCAAGTCACTGGCGCTTGGTATGGTTCGACCTGACCTCGGCGAGATCGGTCAGGAATTGGATATTACAATACTGGGTAATTCCTACCGCGCCGTCGTCATCCCTGAAAGTCCTTTCGATCCCGACAATGTGCGGCTCAGGGGGTAGGCGACAAGCCTAGCTTCGGCAAGATCCAACAAAAAAGGGAGCCCAAGGCTCCCCTTTTCATTCCTGTCTGACAAACAATATCTACGCTACAAACAAGAAAGGCCACCTTGCGGTGGCCCTTCCGGTCAAACCAGCAGCCCTAGGCTGCCTGGACAATTGGCAGAGGGGGCTTCTTGTCCTCCTCGTGCTCGGCTCCGGAACGGAGTGCAATGCCAATGTATCTAACGCGTCCTGCGATCTTAGCTTTCTGTACGCCAAGTTCACCAAACTCACGTCCAAACGTCGGCAGTGCCAAAGGCTCCTTCTGTTGTTCCTCACACCATGCACAGTAGTCCTCGTAAAGTCCTGTTGCAGTCAGGCTTGAGCCATCCTGCGCATCAATCCTCTCCTTGTAAAAGCGTTCCACGTCGGTTTCGGGCGCCACCAATTTGGGGGCAGCCTTGTTGCTGTTATCGTTTGCACTTGCAACACGGGCCTTGGCGACTGCAATCATCGGGGTCGGCGCATGCACGACAGCGGGTGCTGCAGATGCAAGCGTGGCCATGACGGGAGCAGCCGGTGCCTCACGATCGTAGAGACGCCACTGACTGAAGGCGACATACATGCCGAACCCAGATCCGACTTCAAGCAAAAGTGCGATGAAGATCGACAACGCGGTCTGTACATCATCCAATGTTGCGCTTGGCAATACCAGATGCAGCAGTTTCAACAACACAGCCGCCTGCGGATCAGCTTCGGTAGCCTTACCGTTCGGAACGCCATCAAGCTTCTTCTGTACGTCGGCAATCTTTGCACCGAGTACACTCGCTTGCTGAGCTGATGCCAGCTCGGCATTCAAAGCGTGGGCTTGTTGACAGAAGTCGCGCTGCGATTTTCCGTTGACCGTGGTACATCCAGTGGTCCAGCTCCATTCACGCTTGTTCTTCAGGCCATCAATCTCGCCCTGGACCGTCATGGCCGGACGATGCTGCGGGATCCACCCGAGCTGATCTTGCGACCGTTTGAGATCGGAGCGCAGATCCTTGTAGGCCTGTGAATCAGCAGCGCGTTGTCCCGACGTATCGGCACGATTGAGCGCAGCATGACCAAGGGCCGACGTCATCGAGTAGGCGGTCACAACCACCCCCACGACGGCAGATGCGGCAGCTTGCGACCACATCTTGTTCTTCAATGCGGCAAAAAAGAAAAACGGCACCAGCGCCTTGAGACAGTCGGCCGCCGCACTGGCCGATCCGTAGATTACCCCATCAAACTCCGTCTTCCCGAGACTGTAACCAAATCGCCAGTTCATCGCAGCCGACACGGCGAGTAAAACGCCAGCTGCAAGAACCCCTAGCACGCCCAGAGCGTGTCTCATTGCCCTCTCCATTTCAGGGGGCCCGCCAACGCGAATACAAGGGGGACGAGCACTATTCGTCGTCGTTCACAGCGAGGGATGCGCTCATTCCAGGCGGCGCTGACACTGGTCAGACCGGTAATTGTGCAACGCTCAAATCCGATGTGAGCTCCAAACCTGTTTATCCGGCACCATTCCCCAACGGCACCGGCAGATTCGGCATCAGGCCGACGTTCATCAATCACACCTGAAACGCATAATATCGAAAACGACTTTGCACAGAAGGTTATCGCCGCTCGATCTCGTCTGTGCAAAACTATCCCCGACACGAGCCAGACACATGACGCAAAACTAGGCACAGGCTCCCTCAACTGAGAACGCTATCCGATTCGGTTCGAAATGCTAATGGTTTCAGTTGCGTAAGCGACTGAAGGTCGTTCCGGTAGGGAGTTTATGTGACAGGTAAATGCGTCCACGACGGTTAGATTGTCCACAGGATGGACCAAGGCGCTGCACAAATTGTCCCTAACTCGAATCGGTTGCGTACATGATCCTGGGGTGTGGACGAATATGAACACTACAGTTAGTGTTGCGCTCACCACTCAAGGTGGCTTTCGAGGTGTCTCATGCGCAGGGTGAAAATGCCGGAACGTTATTCCCGATCGTTGGTTGTCACCTTATTGGGCGCATAATCTCGCATTCCTAATGCTTGCATCGGAACGCCATGTTGAAAGTCGATTGTGGCGTAAACCACGGTGAAATAATAGTTGGACCACGTATCGATTTTCGTTGGAGGACGTGTTTCGTCGGCGTACACGGAAGTAGATAAATTAATGAGCCTTTAATCCAGTTTGACGGAAGTGCCGCGAGGGCTGCCGTCGAGGTTCGGGCCGAGAGCACGAGCAAGGTAGTACCAAGTTGGAGCGGTTCGTGGAGTACACGTCATGAGTAAGTCAGTCGGTATCGCTCTGCTAGCAGTGGGAGTGGGCGTTGCTTATGTCTGGGCGCCGGGCGAAGATCGCATGAGCAATTTGGCTGATCAGGTCGCTCAGGTCACGCAGATCTTCGCCAATGGCGTTAACTCACCGGCACCAGCGAAGGGCCCAACGGCATATCAAGTTCCTGCGCCCGCAACCGCGGAGGCGGTTGGTCCGCGCGTGTTCTCGTCGAGCCGACCTTTGATGACGCCCGGTGGCGGTGCAATAGCGGTCGAGCCCGGGCCAACGAAGGCGGGAGTGCCCCCCGCCGTCGCATCGTTTGTTGCGCCATCGACCAGCCCGGCTGTGATTGACGTTCCTCAACGTCGGCTGCTGTCGTCGCGACCAGCGGACGACGACGCGCGCAAGGAATTGACGCGCGATCTGCAGCGTGAACTAAAACGTGTTGGTTGCTACGATGGTGAGGTGAACGGTGCGTGGGGGGCGGCCACCAAGCGGTCCATGGCGGCGTTTATCGATCGCGTCAACGCCACGTTGCCGCTGGAAGAGCCGGACTACATCCTGTTGACGCTGGTGCAGGGGCATGCAGCACAAGCATGTGGTAAGTCTTGCCCTGCGGGCCAGGGGCTGAACGCCGACGGCAAGTGTCTGCCGCGGGCCATTTTGGCTCAGAAAACCAAGCGCTCAACGGATGATGCAGTAATTGCAAAACGGGACCAACCGATTGGCGCACTAGCGAGCCAAGGCCCTGCACTGTTGGCGCCTCCTGCTGTTGCCAAACGTCCAAACGGTTGGTCAACCGTGGGTGCTGCGCCGACGGCGCCGCCTGTTGCCGAGGCAAAGCCAGTCCTGAACCAAACTGCAAGACCGATAGCGCCACTACCAGGCCGGATGGCGATGGGCGCGGCGACGAATGTGCCGTTGAATGTCGAGGCTGAGCGGCCGAAAAATGATCTCGCCCGACGCAAGGCTGAACTTGCGGCTGCCGCTGAAACACAACGTCTTGCTGAACTGGATGCGCTTAGCGAACGACGCGCTAAAGTTTTGGCGCGTCAACAGGGTGATGGACGGCTTGCAAAGGCCGAGGCCATTTCCCCACCGCCAGCTAACGAGGCAGGCGTTACATCGCAGCGAGGGTTGGATACGCGTGCCCGCGAACAGGCCCAGATCGATAAGGAACGCCCGAGGCTGGCAGCGATCGATCAGCAGCCCGGACCACAATTTGTCGGTCCGGTTGTGGCGCCGTCTGGTGTCGTCGTCCTACGCGCGCCAGCACCCCGACTGGCGCCTCCGCCCTATGCCGTTGTTGGCCGTGTCACAGCGCCTCCGCCACGTCCGGCTTATATCCCGCAGCCGAACCGTTGGACGCGCAATATTTTCAGCGACCTCAACAGCAAACGCTGAATATCTCACGCTCCGTGGTGACGCGATTTGGTGGCGTTCCATCGCGACGGTTCGATAGAGCGGACTGGTCAGGAAGCGCTGCCTGTGTGGCGTGTCGGCCGTCCGACGCTGCTGTAGACCAGACCGGCATCGACCGCGTCCTGAGACTGAAATATGTTGCGCAGATCGACGAGTGCCGTGCCGCGCATCGCTTGTTTTAGCGCGGTGAGATTGAGCGCCCGGAACTCATTCCACTCAGTCAAGACAACGGTAACGTCAGCTTCGTCGGCAGCCGCGATCGCATCCCTGCACCATGTAACGCCGGGGAGCAGCCCGTGTGCATGTTTGTGTGCCTGCGGATCGTAGGCCCGGACATGTGCACCCTTCTCCTGCAACATCGGGATGATGACGAGGCTCGGCGCGTCCCGCATGTCGTCGGTGTTCGGTTTGAACGTCACTCCGAGGATGGCAACGGTCTTGTCGCGCAGGACACCTCCTGCTGCGCGTTCGATCCGGCCGGCCATTGCGATCTTGCGTTCGTCATTGACGCGGCCAACTTGCTCGACCAGCGACAGCGGCGCCCGGTGCTCGCGGGCCATGCGTGCCAATGCCGAGACGTCCTTGGGGAAGCATGATCCGCCGTAACCGGGCCCTGGGTGGAGGAACTTGTCGCCGATGCGACGGTCCTTGCCGATGGCGGTTGCAACCTCTTGCACGTTGGCGCCAGTCTCCTCGCACAGGTCGGCTACTTCGTTGATGAAGCTGATTTTCATAGCGAGGAAGGCATTGGCGGCGTACTTGGCGAGCTCTGCTGACTCGCGATTGACGAACATCAACGGTGCATTGCGCAACGCAAGCGGCTTGTAGAGCCGCTCCAGCAGTGTCCGCGCGCGGGGATCATCACAACCGATCAGTACCCGGTCGGGATGGGTGAAGTCCTGAATCGCCGACCCCTCACGAAGGAATTCCGGATTGGAGCAGACAGCAAAATCAGCATCGGGTCGCAGTGCGCGCAGTCGCCGTTCGATCTCACGGCTGGTACCGACCGGCACGGTGGATTTTGTGGTGATGACTGTAAAGCCCCGCAGGTGCGGCGCTAGTTCCTCGACCGCCGCGTAAACGTAGGAGAGGTCGGCGTGACCATCGCCACGGCGCATTGGGGTTCCGACCGCCAGGAAAACAAGATCAGCGTCGGCGACGGCGGGTGCTAGGTCGAGTGTGAATGACAGGCGCTTGGCTGCGATGTTGCGCTCCAGCAGATCATCGAGTCCCGGCTCGTAAATCGGCACCACACCGCGTCGCAGAGCATCGATCTTGTCCTGCTCTTTGTCGATGCAGATGACGTTCCAACCGAACTCCGAGAAGCACACGGCCGACACCAAGCCGACGTAGCCGGCGCCAATCATGCAGATCTTCATCACCAAACCCTCGCCGCTTGCGCAATCCAATCGGCCTTATGCCAATTTGGCATGCAGTTCAAGTTCTGGCTCAGTGTGCCAATCAGGCCGCCCGTGCTATCACGCGAGTGCTAGTTTCAACGCCACAACCGCTAGGGTTTTTGCCATGTCCCAAACACGCGTGATCTCGATCGGCGAATGCATGGTTGAGCTGACACGCGGAGCTGATGGCCGCTTCGATATGGCGTTTGGCGGCGACACCTTCAACACGGCGGTTTACTTGGCGAGGGCGGGCGTTACGGTCGTCTACGCCACCGCACTCGGCGACGATCCGTACAGTGCCGGGATTGTCGCAGCGGCCCAGGCCGATGGCGTGGGCACCGACCTGATGACGGCACTGCCTGGCCGTATGCCGGGTCTCTACATGATCGAGACGACAACGGACGGCGAACGGTCGTTCTGGTACTGGCGCGAGAGGGCTGCCGCCCGCGATCTGTTTGAATGCGGCGGTGCCGATGCTGCGGTAGCGGCGATCGAAGCAGCACCACTGGTCTATTTTTCCGGTATTACGCTGTCGCTCTACTCGGAGCGCGGACATGATGTGCTTGCCGCTGCCCTGGCCCGAGCGCGCAAAAATGGTGCGCGGATCGCCATGGATGGTAATTTTCGGCCGCGTGGGTGGGGTGGAAATCTTGCCCGTGCACAGATTGTATTCGACCGGTTCTGGCAGTTGGCGACAATCGCCTTGCCGACATTTGATGACGAGCAGGCGCTATGGGGGGACGCACATCCGGATGCGACCATCGAACGCCTACTGGCGCTCGGCGTACCGGAGATCGCGGTTAAAAATGGAGCCAGCGGCGCTTGGTTGGCCGCTGGTGCCGCGCGCCAGCACGTGGCCTGCCCATCATCGGTGAAGGCAGTCGACACAACGGCTGCGGGCGACAGCTTCAACGCTGGATACATTAGCCGACGGCTTACCGGTGCCACCGCGGCCGATGCCGCCATGCAGGGACACCGGTTGGCTGCTGTCGTCATTCAACATCGCGGCGCGATCGTGCCAAAGTCAGCGACCGATGCAGTATTTGGTAGTGTATAGACTTCTCAATGATATGGATCTGCGGCATCACGCAGGCCATCGCCGAGGAAGTTAAACGCGAGCGTTGTGACGATGACCGGGATCATCGGGATCAATAGCCAAGGGTAAAGCGCAATCGCCTCGATGTTCTGCGCTTCCGAAAGCAGCACCCCCCAACTCGTGATCGGTGCCCGTAAGCCTAACCCCAGGAAGCTCAACGCCGTCTCACCCAAGATCATGGCTGGGATCGCGAGCGTCGCGGACGCGATCAGATGACTCATGAAATTCGGTAACAGATGTCGTCCGATAATGTGTGGTGGCTTGGCTCCCATCAAACGCGACGCAACGGCATAATCCTCCTGCCGCAGCGACAACAGCTTTGAGCGGACCGCGCGGGCGAGCCCCGGCCATTCGAGCAGCCCCAGAATGATGGTAATACCAAAATAGACGAGTAACGGGCTCCAGTTG
>JANNRP010000309.1:0-6587 GCA_031401535.1 Hyphomicrobiaceae bacterium
GTGGGCTGAGCTGCTGACGGGGCTGCGGCCGGAGGTGGTGTGGTCTGGGCCACTGCGGCGGCGCTCGCAATCATCAGTGACATAGCGGTAACAGCCAGTACGCGGCCGGCCGTGCGGATCATCATCGTTGTCGTCCTCGGGTTGAGTAATGTGCTGGCACTGACATCAATCAGGGTAAGCTTAGTGCAAGCAGCGGCGCATACCCCGGACAACGCAGTTGCGGTGCCAGTTCCGTCGGAACCGAATGAAGCTCGCCGATTAACTTTTGGTTAGATTGGCGGAGCCGGAAGGCGCGGCACGGCCACGACTTCGCCACCATCGATGGCGAGCGCGATCTCTCCGCGCTTTAACCGCAGGGCGGTTTCTCCGAACAGCTCGTAGCGCCACCCTTTGAGCGCGGGCACGTCCGGCTCCGCTTCGGTTGCGATCCGCTCCAGATCGTCGGCGTCGGCGATCAGGCGCGCTGCAACGCGCTTTTGAGCAGCGAGCGACTTGAGCAGCACGCGCAGCAGCTCGACGAGAGCAGCCGCCTCGGCCGTGATGCCCTGACCCTTGGGTATAGCAGGAATCGTTTTAGGATCACGTGCCAGGCCGAGCTTGACGACATCGACGATCTCACGCGCTCGCGACGAGCGGGCAAAGCCTTCCGAGAGGGTCCGCAGTTCGCCGAGCTTGGCGGTGTCGATCGGGGCTTGGTTGGCGATGTCGTACAATGCCTCGTCGCGCATGATGCGAACGCGGGGCACATCCTGTTCCTGGGCCAAGCGCTCGCGCCAAGCCGCCAACTCCATCAATACGCCCAACGATTTGCGGCTCTTGACCCGCAGCTTCAGCCGACGCCAGGCGTTGCCCGGTTCCGTTACGTAGGTGGATGGCGTGGTCAGTTCCGCCATCTCTTCGCTGAGCCATTCGGCGCGACCGGTGGCGTCCAGCTCGGCCTTCAAGTTTAGGTAGACGTCGCGCAAGTGGGTTACGTCGCCCAGTGCATAGGTCAGCTGGTGTTCGTTGAGTGGGCGGCGCGCCCAGTCGGTAAAGCGGGACGATTTGTCCAGATCGGCGCCGGTGATCTTCTTGACGAGGTTGACGTAACTGATCGAGTCGCCGTGGCCGCAGACCATCGCCGCGATTTGCGTGTCGAAGATCGGCTTCGGAATGATTGCTGCCGCAACAAAGATGATTTCCACGTCCTGGCGACCAGCATGGAATACCTTGGTGACGTTGGTGTCGGCCATCAGCCGGTAAAACGGCGTCAGATCGATGCCGGTGGCCAACGGATCGACGATGCACTCCGAATTGGGCCCCGCCATCTGGATCAGGCACAGCTTTGACCAGAAGGTCTGTTCGCGCAAAAATTCAGTATCGACGGTAACGTAGGGGTGCGCACGCAACTCGTCGCACGCCAATGCCAGTTCGCTGGTGGTCTGAATAACGCGCATCTGGGCGGTATATATCAGGTCGGCTGCGCTGTCGCGGCGCAACATGTTGTTAGTTCGCAACATGTGGAAATAATGTTGCTGCCGTTGGATTGGGCTCGAATGCACTGTGGCCGCCCCGTTTCCGGCTGCGGCCACAGTGACTCGTCGTTCGCGTGCCTTAATTACGGCGTGGGCGGCGGTCACCACCGCCCTCCCGGCGTGGTGGGCGGCTCTCCATGACTTCTTCCGGCTCGCCCTCTGCACGGGGAATTTCCTTGCCGGTTTCCTGATCGACAATCTTCATCGACAACTTGGTCTTGCCACGGTCATCGAAGCCCAACAACTTGACCCAGACTTCCTGGCCTTCCTTGACGACTTCGTTCGGGTGGTTCGGCCGCATTGTCGAGGTGAGCTGCGACACGTGCACGAGACCATCCTTGGCGCCGAAGAAATTCACAAACGCGCCGAACTCCATCAGCTTGACGACCTTGCCCTTGTAGATCGTGCCGACTTCTGGCTCCGACGTGATCTCGCGGATCATACGCAGGGCTGCTTCGATCGAGTCCTTCTTGGCAGCCGCCACCTTGATGGTGCCGTCGTCGTCGATGTCGACCTTAGCGCCGCTGACTTCTACGATGTTGCGGATCACCGAGCCGCCCGAGCCGATTACTTCACGAATCTTGTCGGTCGGGATCTTGATGGTCTCGATGCGCGGGGCATGCTCGCCCAGTTCAGCGCGTGCGCCGCCAAGACCCTTGGCCATTTCGCCGAGGATGTGGATGCGCCCTTCGCGGGCCTGATCGAGCGCTATGCGCATGATCTCTTCAGTGATGCCGGCGATCTTGATGTCCATTTGCAGCGAGGTCACGCCCTTGGCAGTACCGGCCACCTTGAAGTCCATGTCGCCCAGGTGATCTTCATCGCCCAGGATATCGGACAGGACGGCGAACGAATTACCTTCCTTGATCAGACCCATGGCGATGCCGGCCACTGGGGCCTTGAGGGGCACGCCGGCGTCCATCAGTGCGAGCGAGGTGCCGCAGACGGTCGCCATCGACGACGAACCGTTCGATTCCGTGATTTCGGACACGACGCGGACCGTGTAGGGGAACTCGTCAGCGCTTGGGATCAGCGGGTTGAGGGCGCGCCAGGCGAGCTTGCCGTGGCCGATTTCGCGGCGGCCGGGCGAGCCCATGCGGCCGGTTTCACCGACCGAGTAGGGAGGAAAGTTGTAGTGCAGCATGAAGCGGGCCTTCTTGGTGCCCTCCAGGCTGTCGATGTACTGCTCGTCCTCGCCGGTGCCGAGCGTGGCAACCACGAGCGCTTGCGTTTCACCGCGTGTGAACAGCGCGGAGCCGTGCGTGCGCGGAAGCACATGCACCAGTGACTGGATCGGGCGGACCGTCTTGAGATCGCGGCCATCGATGCGCTTTGACGTTTTGAGAATGTCGCCGCGCACAACATCGGCTTCCAACTGCTTGAACACGGTACCGAGAAGCACTTGTTCGTCGGCTGATGCGCCCTCTGGCAAAAGCGTCTTGATCTTCGCCTTGGCGGCAGCCACGAGATCCTGACGAACCTGCTTTTGCGGCGTTGCGAAGGCTGTGCGCAGGTCGGCTTCGACCATGGCTTTGACCTTATCGGCATATTTGGCCTTGTCGGGCAACTTGACGTCGACCGGCTCTTTCGCAGCCGTCTCGGCCAGCTTGATGATGGCCTGGATCACGGCCTGCGCGTGCTTGTGGCCGAACATCACGGCTTCGAGCATCTGCGTTTCAGACAGCTCGTGCGCCTCGCTTTCAACCATCATGACGGCATCGTGGGTACCGGCCATCACGAGATCGAGCTTGGTCTTCGACATCTCATCGCACAGCGGATTGAGCACAAACTGCCCATCGATGAGGCCAACGCGGGCGGCACCGATGGGCCCGAGGAACGGCACGCCGGATAGTGTCAGCGCTGCTGATGCGGCAACAAGGCCGACGATGTCGGCGTCGTTCTCGTTGTCGAACGACAGTACGGTTACGACGACCTGGGTTTCATTCTTGAAACCATCGACGAACAGTGGACGGATCGGGCGATCGATCAGGCGCGATGTCAGTGTTTCTTTTTCGGTTGGTCGGCCTTCGCGCTTGAAGTAGCCGCCTGGGATCTTGCCCGCAGCGTATGTGCGCTCCTGGTAGTTGACGGTGAGCGGGAAGAAATCGATGCCAGCCTTGGGTGTCTTGGCGGCGACGACCGTCGCGAGCACGCTGGTTTCGCCGTACTGGACGACCACGGCCGCATCGGCCTGGCGGGCCATGTGTCCAGTTTCGAGCTTGAGCTTGCGCCCACCCCATTCAATCTCTACGCGGTGAATATCAAACATGAGTTTCAGTCTTTCATTTCTGTTCGTACGGACGGTTGAGTCGTATGCTCTCGCGGATCGAGAACAAACGCGGGTTGCGCCAGCACCCAATTATCGGGTCCAGCGCAACCGTAGTGGTGAACGTGCAAACCTTCAGCGAACCCAAATGCTGGCAGGTTTGGCGGCATCGCATCAGCGACGGATGCCGAGCTTGTCGATGATCTTCTGATAGCGCGGTGCATCCTTGCGCTTTACGTAATCGAGCAACTGCCGACGCTTGCTGACCATCTTGAGAAGGCCGCGGCGCGAGTGGTTGTCTTTCTTATGCAACTTGAAGTGGTCGGTCAGGTAGTTGATCCGTTCAGTCAGGATCGCGACCTGTACTTCCGGCGAGCCAGTATCATTGGCTTTCGTGGCATTTTCTTTGATGACAGCAGTCTTCGCGTCCTTACGGACGGGACGAATGAGCGACATCGGGTATCCTTTCTGAATTTAGGGGTAAGGACGGGACCATCGATAAGTCCCTGAACAGCGGCCACAGCCGGGATGTCGTCCAGCAGGGTCACAATACGTCAAGCACCAACCCGAAGGCCGTTGCCCGACGGCTGGTGTATAGCCGACGCACGGCAAATTGCGAGATAATTTTGCACCGCACCCAAATTTCACGCAGTTATGCCGTTCCTCGTCGGAGGAATGGCGTTATTTGGTCGCCTGGATCAGCTTGGCGTGGAACAATACTGGCCCGGTTGGCTTGTTGACCGGCGAGCCACCCGCTGGCTCCAAACTGACAGCGAATGTCGCCGTTTCAATGACATTGCGGTCGATTGCTGCCAGCACGGGGCGCGGCGCCAGATCCTGTTCGGATACTAGGCCGAGCGAGCGGACGCCTTCGAATGACGAATGAGCCATCCACAACTGGTAGCTCTTGTCGGGCTGTGCCGCGGCCGCGACCGGACGCACGGTCAGCAACCGCGTTTCGAGATCTACAGTCACCAGGAACGATGGCGAGGCGTCGTCCTTCTGCATGACGGCCACGAATGTGCGGGGCACACCTGCCCGCTGGGCTTCGCGGACGTAGAGCGCTCCTGCCAGCGAGATCGCAGCGATCGATGCGGCCATGGCCGTGCGCCGCCAGCGGCTGATGCGGCGCTCCAAAGCGATCACGCTGGAACCCGACGCAGCGTCAACCATGCCTGGACGACGGTCGAGCCGCTCGATGCGTTCCTCGATGCGGGCCAATACGCCGGCTGGCGGATCAACTGCCGGAATGAGCTCTGCCAGCGGACCCAACCGGGCTTCCCACTCGATGATGGCTGCCTCGAGGGCTGGCTCGCGACGACGACGCGCGGCGACAGCTGCCCGTTCACCCGGATCGAGGGTGCCGAGCGCGTATTCCGCGGCCATCGCGTCGATGTCGCTCTCGTCCGTCATGAGCTCAGACATGCCTTCAGTTGCGCCAAACTCCGATGTAACCAGGTCTTGATGGTTGCCACCGGGCTGCCGAAGTGCTCGCTCAGCGTTTCACGACTTTCGCCGCGGTAATACGCCATCAGCACCATTTTGCGCTTTGCTGGCTCCAGATTTTCCATGCACTTCAGTAGCTTCTGTAGAACCTCGTTGCGCTCGATGCCAGTGATTGCCAACTCGCCGGGGTCGGGCAGATCCATCACTTCCGGCGTGTCTTCGATCGACACAGGTTTGATGCGGCGGACCTCGTCCAGGGCACGGTTGCGTGCGATGGCTGCCATCCACGAGATTGGGGACGCCCGCGTGGGGTCAAAATCGCCTGCCCGCTGCCAGATGCGCATATAAACCTCCTGCAGCACCTCCTCGGCCAGGTCTCTGCGGTTTAAGATACGCAAGATGATGCCGAAAAGTTTCGCTGACGTCGCCGCGTACAGCTTCGCAAACGCCGCCCGATCGCCGCGTGCGGTTGCCGCAAGGTAGCCGGTCAGATCTTTCGCAGTGGTTGGCACGGGTTGGCGTGGTTCACTTTCAGGTGCAGGCTTAGTCGTCGCTCAATATGACGCCGCGCATCAAATAGCCTCACGCTTTAATGTGCAAGGGGCAGCGATTGCGTTGCACAACGATGATCCGGCGCTCATCAGACTTTGATGTGCGAATGTTTTTGTAGGGCGACATAGCCACGGTTCCAGGTTGGCGTGATCAGCACTTCGTTCATGCATACGTGTGCTGGCAATCGCGCGACGTAGAGGATCAGATCGCCGACATCGATCGACTGCACCATTTTTGCACGATCCTCGGCACTGACTGGAACCGGCCTCTTATCGAGGATCGGGGTTGCAACTTCGCCGGGACATACAACCGTTGAGCGAATGCCGTTAACGCATTCTTCCATGTTGAGCGAGTGGCTCATCGCGACGACCCCATGCTTCGACGCTGTATAGCCGGGGCCTGACAAGGGGCTGACGAAGCGTCCAGCCATCGACGAGGTGTGAATGAACAGGCCGTCACGCTGTTCCCGCATCAGCGGAAGTGCGGCCGTTACGCAATAAAAGGCGCTTGACAGGTTGCCGTGGATCAACTCGTCGACACCTTCGGGTTTGAGCTGCTGCCAACTGCGCTCGGCGATGTTGAGCCCGGCATTGTTAACGACGATATCGAGCCGCCCGTAGGCAGCCTTGATCCGGCCAACGATGCCTGAGGCTGTGTCTCGTTTCATCAAGCTCTTCTTCCGCTTCGCAGGACGAGGCGGCGTGCCCTACGGCGACCATCTTCCGGAGCTGTGGAGTTCGTCCAATGGCAAGGACGGCGGGCTCGCCTCCGCCCTGACGCTCCTGCCCGGCAAGAAGTTCCAGGTCGCC
>JANNRP010000310.1:0-5650 GCA_031401535.1 Hyphomicrobiaceae bacterium
TCGGTGTTTACAATCTTGGTCACGTTGCCGCTGATGTTCCGTAGTGGCCAGACCTTGTGGAAATCCAACAATCTGATGCTGCAGGTGCTGCGTGGTCTCGTTGGCGTCTGTTCAATGACCGCGTGGTATTACGCGCTTGGCGCCATGCCGCTCGGCGACGCTGGTGCCTTGAGCTTCACGACCGCTATTTTCGTGACGATCGGTGCGGCTCTCTATTTCAAGGAGCCGGTCGGCCTGCGCCGTTGGACTGCCGTGATCGTCGGCCTGATCGGCGCCGTGATCGTGCTGAGACCCGGCTCGGACGTCGTGACGTGGGCCGCAATTGCAGCGGTCGGATCCAGCCTGCTTTGGGCCGTTTCGCTGCTGATGTCGAAGGAACTTGCCAAGTACGACAGCGCACTGACGATCGCTTTCTATCAACCGCTGATGATCCTGCCGATCGCTTTGCTCTGCACCATACCGCTCTGGGTGGCGCCGAGCGCCGAGGTCTGGCTGATACTGCTTGGCATGGGCGCCGCGGCAGCCGTTGGTAACTACGGGTACGTCAAGGCGCTGCGGATCGCCGACGCCAGTGTGTCGATGCCAGCCGACTACGTCCGGCTGTTGTGGATGGTGTCTTGGGGCTATTGGCTGTTCGGCGAGGTGCCCGGACTGAGCACGTGGGTCGGAGCGGCCTTGATTGTCGGCTCGGCGTTGTTCATCACGCTGCGCGAACGGCATGTCGCCGCCGCCGCCCGTGCGAAGGCTGCTGTGATCTGACGGCGCTACTTCACGCCGCGTCCGATGCGCCACATTTCTTCGCGCACGCGGATGTCGGCCACCATACGGTCGAGCAGCAGGCACGTCCGCTTGAACAGGTCCGATCCGGGCCGGTAGTCGGCGCCGGCAAAGAAATCGACGCGGCCCGCCTTGAACAGGTCGACGCATTTTGTCCGTGCCTTGCCTGGTGGATGCACGGCGACCGCATAGCCGCCGCTCTTACGCATCAACGCCATCGACGGCACGTCGGTATCGCCATCGCCGAAATACACCATATTTGAGAAGGGGATGGGCCGCTGGTCCTCCGGCATGTGCTGGTTGATGCTCTGGCCCAGATCCTCGATACCCTTGTTGATGCGAAACAGGTACTGCGTCTTGCCGGTGTCGGTGATGACCCGCTTAGGATAGGGCAGGTCGTAGGCGTCGAACCAGTATTCCGAAGCGAACACGTTATGGAAGCGAGGGAAGATCGAGGTGCCTTCGATGATCTCGGTCAAGCCGGACGATACGAGATAGTGACGGATGGTGATGCCGTGCGCCTCGGCGCGACCTGAGACGTAGGTGCCGATCTCGTCGAACCATTCGGTGACGCCGGGAAAAAGCTCCACTTCACGGCCTTGCTGCACGAGGTCTTCGCGATCAACACGAATGCCGCGCTCCTTGGCCTTCTTGTACATCAGGTGCATGTAGGTGATCAGAGGGTCGGCACCCTGTTCGGCGGCGATCCGATTGCTTTCCGCCCAGAACGCCTTGGGGTCTTCGCCGATCTTCGGCAGGAACGAATATTCCTGCATCGGCTTGGGCGACAGCGTGCCGTCGAAATCATAGACGAGGGCGATCGTCTTCTTGTCAAAGCCGCTTTTGGGCACGGCAATAGGACTGCGCTCAGCTGATTTCACCGATTTCCGGGCCGCGGCAGGGACAGTGCGCGCCGTCGCAGGGGAATCATCGTTCGCGGGCTTATGGCGTGAGCTTATGCGTTCAACCATGGGACATCTCCTGACCGCCATCGGTCATCAGGCGGTACGCCCGGAGCCTCACGTGATTCGGCTGGCATAACCAAGGCGCTCCACAAGAGTTTTGCACCTGTGCTGCGTGGCACAGCGGCAGAGCCTGGGTCGGCGCATCTTCATATCACCGGCGCACAACTGACACCTGGCGCTGGGCAAGACCAAGGATACGCACAACCAACGTCACCACCGAACCCAACTCAGGAGACCTGTCATGTTCAAGAAAATCGCAATCGCCACTGTTTTCACCACCGCCATGACCGTAATGATGCACCTGCCAGCCAACGCTGCTTTCAAGGCCGTGCCGGTTGAAGACGGCCTGACAACGTCGATGTTCGCACCGTCCGTCGGCGTCGATATCGTGGAAGGCAAGCATCATGGCTATCGGCATTTCCGCCACTTCGGCGTCTACGGCCACCGCAGCTATTCCCCATGCTATTGGGCCTGGCGTCGCGGCTATAAGGTCTGGGTCTGTTATTGACCTGTGACGTACCGAGGCGCGGGCCAATGGTTCGCGCCCCGGTTCACGTGTGACCTGCGCCGCGGCCGTGCACGGGGGCTGGACAGGCAGACTGCGTCGGGTCAAACCATGCGGTCTCGATCAGTCGCCATCGTCAAGGACGCGCATGCCGCCCGCCGGAATACCCATGCGAGCGATCCAGCTCGGCGAGACCCTCGATATCAAGGGTCTTGAACGGGAGGACAGTTTCTCGACCAACCCGCTGGCTTTCCGCACGGCCAGCGGCGGGACGGTGACGTTGTTCAAGTCGGGCGCGGTCGTGTTCGTCAATATGACGCCGGTCGAGGAAGAAGAACTGATCCGGGGACTGGGCGATCGCATCATCGACCCGCTCGACGAGCGCGAGATCGAGCAGACCCGGATCATCGTCAAGGCCGCTGACGACGAGTTGATCGGCACGGTTGGAGCCTTGCAGGTCAAAAGTGCCGACCCGAACCGTTTGTTGCTGATCGCCGAGGCGCTCGCCGTGTCGGTGGCGCTGGCGCATGACGAGCGTCGGATCGCGACGGCGTTCGAACGTATCGAGCCAGTAGCGGCAAGCCTGATCAAGCGGCGGCTGCCTGTCGGTCCGAAATCGGCGTTGCTCGAACAGATTGGCGAGGCATTACTGATACAGAAGCGGTTGGCTGGCCGCGTCGGTCTCGACGAAAAACCAGACGTGCTGTGGGACCATCCGGAACTGGAGCGTTTCTGGGCCAAACTGGTTGATGAGTACGATCTTCCCGCCCGCGCCCGGGCGATCGAGCGCAAGCTCGCCGTCATTCGCGAGACCGCCGACACGATCACCGATTTGATCTCCACCCGCACCAGTCATCGGCTCGAATGGTACATTATCGCGCTCATTGCCATCGAGATCGGACTAACGCTGTACGGCCGCTTTGTGAAGTAAGCCTAAAATTCCGGCCCGGCACAGCCGCCGCTGCAGAGATCCAGAGGAGCCCCGGCCATGCAGGATTTATTCCGCCGATTAGCCGAACGCACGGCCCACGCCGTCGGCTCGCCATTGGCGTTTCTGCTCGCACTGGCGACCATCGCCGTCTGGGCCGTGACGGGGCCACTCTTCAAGTATTCGGACACGTGGCAGCTGATCATCAATACCGGAACGACGATAGTGACCTTCTTGATCGTGTTCCTGATCCAGAACACGCAGAATCGGGAGACGAGGATCGTCAACCTGAAACTCGATGAACTGCTGCGCGGGGTGGAAGGAGCCAGAACCGGATTGGTCGAACTCGATCATATGACGGACGAGGAACTCGAAGCGGTGCAACAGGAGTTTGCGCGAATGCGCGAGAAGTATGCGCCGCTGATCGATGACGACCTGGCCCATGTCAAGCGCGAGCTGGAAGTGCGCCGACGGCGGGACTGATTCAGTCGACCGTCGCATTGCCTTGATCTGAGCGAAATTTTTGGCTAGTCAGCGCTAAGTTTGGAATTGAACCGAAGGAGACCGCCACATGATGCACACTCAGCCGACGCGCCACTCAGCCGTCCGCGATTGTGCAACTGCGGGCACGGATTACGTTCTCCTCACGGGTTCCCATGGACAATTTTCAATCGGGGGTCGCAGCTAGCGATCCCAATACTGACCAGTCAAACGTCCGGCTCATCGCGTCGGACACGACTTGGATCGAAGGCGCAGCTCTCGAACAACTGAAAACCACCGCCAAACTCGCTGGCATCGTCTGTGCCGTCGGCTTCCCGGATTTGCATCCGGGAAAGGGGCTTCCCGTGGGTGCAGCATTTGTCTCGCGCGGGGTGTTCCACCCGCGTCTGGCTGGCAACGATATCGGCTGCGCCATGAGCTTTTGGGCGACGGACCTGTCCGCGCGCAAGCTCAAGCTCGACCGTTGGGCCGACCGCCTCGAAGGCCTCGACCGGCCCTACGACGGCGATCTAATGCCCTGGCGGCAGTCCTTCGATTTGCCGGTCAGCGGACACGACACGGGTCTTGGCACCATCGGTGGCGGCAATCATTTTGCTGAACTGCAGGTGGTTGACGAGGTGCGTGATCCGGACCGCTTTGCCGAGCTTGGCCTCGACCGGGCCCGGGCGTCGCTGCTGATTCACTCGGGCAGCCGCGGTCTCGGCCAGTCGATCTACGAGGATCTGATCGCAACCCATGGTGTCGAGCCGCTGATCGAAGGCGCCGATGCTGCACAGGCCTACATGGCGCGGCACGATCATGCGTTACGCTGGTCGCGGGCGAACCGTGCGCTTCTCGCCCAGCGTTTCGGGCGGCAGATCGGCGCGGATGTGCGCCTGGTGTCAGACGTACCCCATAATACGATCGCGCGCGAGGATTGGGGCGGTGAGCCCGCCTGGTTCCATCGCAAGGGGGCGGCGTCGTCGCGCGAGCATGTCGTGATGATCCCAGGATCGCGCGGCGCGCTGAGCTATCTGGTGGCCCCGACCGGCGACCGGCAAGCCGCAGCGTGGTCGCTTGCACACGGCGCGGGACGGCGCTGGCAGCGGGGCTATGCGAAGCCTCGCCTGTCGCACAAGTACAGCGTCGAGGATCTGTCGCGCACCGATTTGGGCGGACGGGTGATTTGCGAAGACCGCGAACTGCTCTACGAGGAGGCGCCGCAGGCCTACAAGGATATCGGCCAAGTGGTGCGGGATCTGGAGACAGCGGGGCTCGTAAGCGTCATCGCCGTCTATCGTCCGGTGTTGACTTACAAAGTGCGGAGACGGGATGATGACTGAACAAAACACCGACGAGACATGCTGGCTGCAGATCACGTCGGGGCGCGGGCCGGCGGAGTGCCAACTGGCGGTGACGAGGCTTGCGGATGCGATCATCGCTGATGCCAAGCGCCGCGACATCGCGGCACAAATCGTCGATGCGGTCGATGGCGATGCAACCGACGCACTGCTGTCGGCCCTGGTCAAACTGACCGGCAAAGGTGCTGCGGCGTTGGCGGTCGGCTACAGCGGCACCATGCAGTGGATCTGCCAGAGCCCGTACCGGCCCTCGCACAAGCGTAAGAACTGGTACGTCTCGGTCGAGGTGCTTGATGAGCCGGCTGATGGTGCGTTGAGTGCGATCAAGCCAGCCGACGTGACGTTCGAGACCATGCGGGCAGGTGGTGCTGGTGGCCAGCATGTCAACAAGACCGAGAGCGCGGTCAGGGCCACGCATCGGCCGTCGGGTCTGGTTGTCGTGGCACGTGAAGAGCGCTCGCAGCATATGAATAAGCGGCTGGCGATGGCGCGGCTCGCAGGCCTGCTGCGCGATGCGGCGGCGGGCAAGAAGGCTGCCAGTGCGCAGGACCGTTGGGCCGCCCACGACCGGATCGAGCGCGGCGATCCCGTCCGCGTGTTCGAAGGCCCGCAATTCCGCGAGCGGGTGTGAGCA
>JANNRP010000311.1:0-19936 GCA_031401535.1 Hyphomicrobiaceae bacterium
ACACCGACGCTCGATCGCACGGCCTTGACCTCGCGCACGGTCGCGTCGAACCAGTCCTTCTCGCCGGCTTTCGGGAAGTATGACGCCCGCAGCCAGACACCGGCCTCGATGAACTGAGCGCCCGCTTCCTTGGCCCAGGTATAGGCCGGCGTATACCGTACGGGGCGGAATTCGCGCCCGCGATGGTGACCAGCAAGAGCACCGATGGCGACTGGCGTATACGGTGGGCGGAACACCGTGGTCCCAGTGTCGGCAATGGTCTTCGCGGAAAGCTCAGCCATCAGTGCGAGGCCGTTGACGTTGGCGGTCTTGCCTTGATCGGTCGCCATGCCAAGCGTCGTGTAGCGCTTGAGATGCTCGACGCGGGTGAAACCTTCTTGCCGCGCCAACGCCACATCGGCAGTGGTTACGTCGTTCTGCAAATCGATGAAGGATTTGCCCTTGGCTGACTTGACGCGCCACAGCGGTAACGAGGCGGTGCTCTCCGGCTCGGCGTCCGGCACTTCGACCTGGGCGCGGCGGTAGCCACAAGCGGATGCTGCGTCGAGCCCGGCTGCGGCGCCCGATGACAGACAATCGGCCGTGCTGAACTGGCCGTTGGCAGCGCCAGCCACCATCATGCCGGGTGGGAGTGGGCCCGGCATGAACGCCGACGTGCGGTCGTTCCAAATCGGTTTGCCGCCGAGATGCGACGTGAGATGCACGGTCGGGCTCCAGCCACCGGACATCGCGACGAGATCACAATCGATGCGTTTGGTGCCTGATGCGTGCTCGATCTCGACCGCCTGCACGCCCATTGTGCCGTGCGCACGTGTGATGACGCCCTTGATGAGGAGTGCACCTGCGTTGTCGGCTGCCTGTTTGACGGCATCCGACAGATCAGAACGCGGATCGACGATCGCTTCGACGATGCCGCCGGCACGCGTCACGTCGCCAATGGTGCGTGCCGCATCATCGTTGTTGCCGAAGACGACCACGCGTTCGCCAGGTGACACCGCATAACGGTTGATATAGCTGCGCACGGCGCCGGCCATCATCACGCCCGGCCGGTCGTTGTCGCCAAACACCAGCGGGCGCTCGATCGATCCCGCACAAAGTACGGCGCGTTTGGCCACGATACGCCAGGTGCGCTGGCGAGGTTCGTAGGCCGGTGGCACCGGTACATGGTCATTGACCCGCTGCAGTGCGGCGTAGGTGCCGCCATCATAGACGCCGAACAGCGTGGTGCGTGGCATCATGATTACGTCCGATAGTTCGGCCAGTTCAGCGACTGTCTGCGTCACCCATTCGGCCGCTGGCATACCGTCGATGTCCCGCCGTTCTGCAAGGCAACGGCCGCCAAATCGGAAATCCTCGTCGGTGATGATGACACGCGCACTGGAGCGTCCAGCCGCCAGTGCCGCCATCAGGCCGGCAGGCCCCGCACCGATCACGAGCACATCGCAGTGGGCGAAGGCTTTCTCGTAAGTATCTGGATCTGTTACTCCAGCCGCATGGCCAAGACCCGCCGCACGCCTGATCAGCGGCTCGTAGACCTTCTCCCAGAACGAGGCCGGCCACATGAACGTCTTGTAGTAGAACCCAGCCGAGAGCAGCGGGGCCGCGTATGAATTGATCGCTAACACATCGAATTTCAACGATGGCCAGCGGTTCTGACTGCGTGCTTCGAGACCATCGTAAAGCTCGGCGACTGTCGCCCGCGTGTTAGGTTCGCGACGCGCACCTGAGCGCAATTCGACGAGAGCATTCGGCTCTTCGGGTCCGGCCGAAAGGATGCCGCGCGGCCGATGGTATTTGAACGAGCGGCCGACCAGCCCGACGCCGTTTGCGAGCAGTGCCGATGCCAACGTATCGCCCGGGTGGCCCTGGTAGGACACGCCGTCGAATTTGAACAGCAGGGGTTTTGATCGGTCGATCAGTCCGCCGCTGGATATGCGTTTGGTCTGTTGCTCACTCATTGCGCAACCTCAGGCAGTGCTCGTACGGATGCCGCGATCGTGTCGGCAATCTCGTGCGTGCGTACGTCGCGCGTGACGACGAGCCATTGGTGGCAGCCGCCATGGTGATACCAATGTTCTTTATGGGCACCGGCCGGATTGTCCCGCAGATATACATAGTCGTGCCAGACAGTCAGCATCGCATCGTCGAGCGGTTGATCAATCGGCGTGTTGGGACGTATCAGCGTCGCATCGCCCAGAACTGTAAATTCCTGAGCATCGCGCGGACCGCAATAGGGACAAGTGATGCGCATGGTGCTGCTGTACCTTCAGTGGAGGTTCGGCTGGGCGCCAGCGCCCTTTTCGTCGATCAGATGCCCGGTGCGGAAGCGGTCCAGGCGGAAGGCGGCATTGAAGGCGTGCGGCTCGTCGCGGGCGATGGTGTGGGCAAAGCACCAGCCGGACGCCGGAGTCGCCTTGAAGCCGCCATAGCACCAGCCAGCATTGAGATAGAGCCCCTCGACCGGAGTCTTGTCGATGATCGGTGAACCGTCCATGCTCATGTCCATAATCCCGCCCCAGGAGCGCAACACCCGCAGGCGGCCGACCATCGGCATCAGCGCCATGGCTTCCTCGGCCACATCCTCAACGATGGGCAGATTGCCGCGTTGCGCATAGGAATTGTAGCCGTCGATGCCGCCGCCGAACACGAGGCCGCCCTTGTTCGATTGGCTGATATAGAAGTGCCCGGCGCCGAACGTGATGACACCCGGAATCAGCGGTTTCACCCCCTCCGAGACGAACGCCTGCAGCACATGGCTCTCAATCGGCAACTTGAGGCCAGCCATCGCAGCAACGCGAGACGAGTTGCCCGCGCACGCCAAACCAATTTTCTTGGCGCCGATGAAGCCGCGTGAGGTTTCGACACCCACCGCCCGGCCGTTGACTACGCGAATGCCAGTGACCTCGCAGTTCTGCAGCAGGTCGACACCGCGTTGATCGGCGGCGCGGGCATAGCCCCAGGCGACCGCATCGTGCCGCACGCTGCCACCGCGCTTTTGCAAGAGGCCACCGTGAATCGGAAACCGAGCGTTGTCGAAATCAAGGAACGGACAGAGAGCCCGCACCCCGTCACGATCAAGCAGATCGGCATCGACGCCGTTGAGGCGCATGGCGTTGCCACGCCGCGCATAGGCGTCACGCTGGCTATCGGAATGGTAAAGGTTGAGCACGCCACGCTGCGAGATCATCGCATTGTAGTTGATGTCCTGCTCGAGCCCCTCCCAGAGTTTCAAGGAATGTTCGTAGAACGGCGTATTGCCGGGCAGCAGATAGTTCGAGCGGATGATCGTAGTGTTGCGCCCGACGTTGCCGGAACCGAGGTAACTTTTCTCCACTACTGCAATATTCGTCAGGTCGTGGTTCTTCGCCAGATAATAGGCGGTTGCGAGGCCATGCCCGCCGCCGCCGACCACGATCGCGTCGTAGGCCGGTTTCGGCGTTGGCTCTCGCCATACCGGTTTCCAGTCCTTCTGGCCACGGATCGCCTGGCCGATGATTGAGAAAATGGAATAGCGCACGCGGATGGTGTCCTTGATGATCGGGTCGGACAGAGACGGAAGACCGGCATTGAATACGCGAACGGAAGCCGCTGCAATGGCGATGCACTGCGCGGCGGTTGAGCCCTGCGTCAGATGAAGGACAGGGCGGCTCCGGTTGCCGAGATACCAACCCCGAGAATGCGCGTTACAGCTGTGTTGCGGCGTGTGGTGAGGCCAAGGGCCAGCCCACCGGCATGCAAGGCAGCGGTCGCAAGCATGAAGCCAGCAACATAGCCCGCCGCCGACACCCCGAGCGGTAACTCGGTGCCATGAGCGTGGCCGTGAGCGATTGCGAACAGGCCGCACAGTGCCGCACCGATTGCGACCGGAGGGGCTGTGCCCCATGCCAAAGCCGCGCCGATACCGATGATGGAGGCTAGAATGATTGCCTCGACGTGCGGCAGGTTGATCCCGGCAAGAGCCACGATGCCGCCGATGGCCATCATGGCGACGAACGCCAGCGGCCAGAGCCAACGGGCGTTGCCGCCTGTTACCCCAGCCCACAGGCCGACACCGATCATTGCCAACAGGTGGTCTGGCCCGAGCAGCGGGTGCGCCAGACCGTCAAGCATGGCAATGCCGCTGCCGGTCCCGACGTGGGCAAGTGCTGGCAATGTTGCGGCGGCGACCGCCAAGATGATTGTTAGAACGACGCGCATGTCGGCTCCTTGGTAAACGTCAATCGCGTTGCGATGTCATCGACTGGATGGCTATGCCAGCGCCTTGCGGGCGAGTGCAGCCCCGGCGCCCAGGGCACGAAGCTTGCCCGCGGCAACATCGCGTGGGAAGGGTGCCAAACCGCAGTTCGTGCAAGCCTGGATGCGTTCGGCATCGGCGTGTTCGAGGGCGGACTTGAGGGTTGCGGCAACGGCTTCCGGAGCCTCGACGGCCTTGTTGGCAACGTCGATGACGCCGACCAGGATGTCCTTCGACTTCAGGTGGCGGATCAGCGAGATAGGCACTTTCGATCCGGCGCATTCGAGCGACACCTGTTGGATCGTCGACTTGTCGAGGGCAGGGAAGATCTCGTCATATTGCCGCCATTCCTGGCCGAGCGTCTCCTTCCATCTGACGTTGGCTTCGATCCCATAGCCGTAGCAGATATGGACGGCAGTCGTGCATTTCAGCCCCTGCGCGGCGCGCTCCAATGCGGGAATGCCCCAATCCTTGACTTCATCCATGAACACGTTGAAGGCCGGCTCATCGAACTGGATCACGTCGACGCCGAGGGCTTCGAGCTCCAGTGCCTCCTGGTTCAGGAGCTCAGCGAAAGCCATGGCCATATCGGCGCGGCGACCGTAGTGCGTGTCGGCAATGGTGTCGCAAATCGTCATCGGGCCTGGCAGCGTGATTTTCATTTTGTGCCGGGTGTTGGCGCGCACAAATGCAGCGTCGGCGCTGTGTACGGACTGTGGTCGAGCAAGCTTCGCCGTTACCGTCGGCACTTCGACTTCATAGCGGTTGTTGCGGATACCCATCTTGGTCTTCTTCGACCAGTCGATGCCGGTAACGTGTTGAAGGAAGCCGTGCACGAAATGAATGCGGAACTGTTCGCCATCCGACACAATGTCGATGCCAGCATCTTCCTGGAGCTTGAGCCAGACAAGCGCTGCGTCGCGCTTCATCGTTTCCAATTCGGCGCCCGAGGCTCGCCATGTCGGCCAAAGTTTCTCCGGTTCTGCAAGCCAGGCGGGCTTCGGCAGGCTGCCGGCAACGGTCGTCGGGAACAGGTGGGACTGGGACATATCGCATGGGCCTCGGTTCAGTTTCGCACGATCATAAGCGGCGGCAGCACGTCAAGCGATGCCTATTTTTCTTGGATGCCATCAGGCGGCGAGGCCACCCGCCGTTTCGATAAACGCTGCGATCGTCTCCACTCCCTTTCCTGCGCGGATATTGGCGAACACATAAGGTCGACTGCCACGCATCCGCTGCGTGTCGGACTCCATGATGTCGAGGTTGGCGCCGACATGCGGGGCAAGGTCGGTCTTGTTGATAATGAGCAGATCGGAGCGGGTGATGCCGGGCCCGCCCTTGCGCGGGATCTTCTCTCCCTGGGCGACGTCGATGACGTAGAGCGTGAGGTCGGCAAGCTCGGGCGAGAAGGTAGCGGCCAGATTATCACCACCCGACTCGATCAGTATGAGTTCGACTTTCGGGAACTTCGCCCGCATGTCGGCGATGGCCGCAAGGTTGATCGAGCAGTCTTCGCGAATAGCCGTGTGCGGACAACCGCCGGTTTCGACACCGAGAATGCGTTCGACTGGCAGCGCGCCAGCCCGCGTCAGGATCAGGGCGTCTTCCTTGGTGTAGATGTCGTTGGTGATCGCGACAATGTCGTAGGTGCCGTGGAATCGTTTGCACAGGGCTTCCATCAGCGATGTCTTGCCAGAGCCAACCGGACCACCGATGCCGACGCGAAGCGGGCCGTTATGGGGGCGGACGATGCCCGAGGGTGAACTGGCGGGTGGCGGAGGGCTCATGTGCGAAACAGTCTCGTGTACTGGGTTTCATGGCGCATCGACGCGATATCGGAGCGGAAGGCACAACTGCCGACGTCATCGAGCGTAGCATGGGCCGCGACGTCGCCAGTTGCGCGGATGATGGGCAACAGGGCTGCGATGATGCCTTGCGCCTGGGTTTGTCCCAGAACGCTGAGGCGGATTGCAACCGACGTGAGGTTCGACACCAGCGCGGTCAGGTAGGCGTCGAGCGTCGCGCCGAGATCGAGATCGTGAGTGGCTGAGGCAAGCCCGACGGCCACCGGATAGGCGATGTTACCGACGATCGCCCGATCGATCGTGTCGAAAGCGGGATTGTTCCACGAGGCGCGGATCGCGATACGAAACGCGTCACCCTGAGCAGTGGTTTCGACAAAGCGTTCCCGGCTGCTGCTAAGCGCCAGCGCGAGATCGTTCGCAGCCGCGACGGCACCCGTGTCGCCGCTGCGGGCGGCCTGCCAGCTGGCTGCTAAAAGTATTGCGTCGTTACGTGGTGAGCCGTGTATCAAGAGGGCGGCGAGCCAGGCTTCAAGTGCTGCGGCATTGGGCAGATCGCCTGCCTCTGCCGCCCATTCGAAGCCGTGACTGTAGGCAAAGCCGCCGACGGGGAAGGCTGGTGACAGCCAGATCATCAGTGGCAGCGCTGGCAGCGACTTGTAGGCAGTGTTCGTGGTCGTCACGGCGTGCCCTCGAGCGGACTCCAAACTGGAGCGGGGCGTTTGACCGGCGCATGATCAGGCTCGTCGTCGCCGTGGTGATGGTGGTGGGAACCTGCCGCATAGGCGCCGCCTTCGGGGTTAAAGGGGGCGTCGACATGGCTGACATCGGCACCGAGGCCGCGTACCATGTTTTCGATGACGTGATCGCGGCGGATAACGAGCCGGTCACCGTCAAGCATGGTCGGCAGATGGCGGTTGCCGAGATGCCAGGCGACGCGCACGAGATGGCGCAAGTCGGTACAGCGGATTTCTGCCAGCGGCTCGGGCGCGGCGACGACGATGACGTTGCGACCGTCCTCCAGCACAAGCGCATCGCCCTCGCGCAGCCTGTGGGCCTTTTCGAGGTCGAGCAGGAAGTCGAGCCCCTCCGTCGTCCGCATGACAATGCGGCGGCGATGGCGGCTGTCGAAGTCGAGCACGACAGTCGCCGCAGGGCTACCTGTCGCAGCGGCCGATGATATGACGGTCGTGGCGCGGATCATTGTGGTGGTGCTCGATAGCAATTCTTGCGGGCGCTCAACACTAAGCCAGCTTGCCGCCAGGAGCTAGAGCAACGCCGACCAGAAATTCGCTCAATCTGCGATGATATGCGGCACGAAGCGGGCTGTGTCCTTGGTAATCAGGCTGTCGTCCTCCCGCAAGCCGATACCGGCCGACTGGCTGGCAACCAGCCACGAGCCGACAACCATGTGTCCGCCGTCACCTTGCGCCAGACGTGCCAACTCCTGGCGGATCGTGCGCTCGGCGCCATAGGGGCCATCCGTTGCCTCGAGCGGACCTTTACGCGTTTGCAGCGTTACGTTCGCACCCTCACGCGAGAACAATGGTTTCTCGACGAAGCTCGATCCGAGGCTCGCCGCACGCGGGCTATCGGAGAAAAACGAGCGCAGCAGATTAGGATGTCCCGGCGCCATCTCCCATAACAGCGGCAGCATACCCTTGTTCGACAGGATTGCCTTCCAGGGCGGTTCGATGAACTGGATGGGAGCGCGGGCCAGTGCCGCTCCAAACTGTTCGCGAAACATCCATTCCCACGGATAGAGCTTGAACAGCACTTCGATGCGGCGGTCGGCGGCATCCGCGAAGCTTCCGTCTGACATCAGAGCGATCTCGTGCATGGCGACGCGCTGCGTCGGCACGCCGGCCTGATTCGCACACTCCTGCAGATAGTCGACTGTGCCAGCGTCTTCTGGCGCATCGGCTGCTTGCGCGAGATGCAGCCGGTAGGATTGGCCGTCGCGCAACCCCTTGAACGCTGCGATCAGCTTCTCGTGGACTGAATTGAATTGATCGGCGCCTTTGGGCAGTCGGCCCGCCGCGATGCCGTCTTCCAGCCACATCCATTGTGCGACCGAGGTCTCGATCAGCGAGGTGGGCGTATCGGCGTTGTATTCGAGCAGCTTGGCGGGTCCAGCGCCGTCGTAGGCGAGGTCAAGCCGACCGTAGAGGTTGCGATCACCGCGCCGCCAACTATCGGCGATGAAGGTCCACTGAGTTTCAGGGATCGATAGTTGCCGCAGCATGCGTTCGTCGGCAATGGCGCGCTTGACCAGTTCGAGGCACATAGCCTCGATCTCTGCGGTCGGCGCCTCAATGTCGTCCTCGATCTCTTTAAGGGTAAAGACCCAGGCAGCGTCTTCGGTCCAATAGACTTCACCGTCGGGTGTGTGCCAGTGGAAGCCGCTGGACTCGAGCCGTTGGCGCCAATCCTTGCGTGGGCTGACACGAATGCGATGCATAACGTCTCCGCTAGAACTCAACGCTCAACTGCTGCTGCGGCCGATCGAACTGCCGGTCGAGCCAAAGCCGCCGCGTGATACCACTGAGGTGCGCACGGACGGTGCCGACGTCGTGCTGCGCGGCACCACGGTATTGCCGCGCGATGTCGATGGTCGAGCGTCTTGCACGATCACGGAGCCTGCAGCGGTGCGGAACCATCGGGTTGTCGTGCGGCTGCTGCGTGTGCCCGAACCCGAACTGCTGGTCGAACTGGTCGCGCTTCGGCCTTGCGGTTGCACGCAGTCGGGACGCAACTGCGGATCAAATCCGGGCGCACAAACGCGGGCGGCATCGCTTGCTGGAAACAGCGGCTGCGACACGCGCGTGATGGCGTTGCCCGACGTCATCTGCCGCGAAATCATATAGCCGATCATTGCGGGAACGAATACGCTGGCGCCGCTCCACGTGGTCACGCGGCATTGACCCGATCCATGCGATTTTTCGCAATCCGAATTGTCCGTGAATTTCTGTGCCGTCGATATATGTTGCTCGGTGGCCTTAGCCCATTCCGCATCACACTCCGATGGCCCCATGTCGCCACTCAGGCGGCAGGCTTCTGCGGATTCATAGACGAATGCGTCGGCCGGCTGCTCTTTGGGCGCACTGTTGGGCCAGAGCCCGTAGATCGCCATCGCCCCGACCGTTCCTAGAACGATTTTTTCTGAGCGTTTCATGGTCAGACACCAACAGCTGCAGGCAATGTCATGGCAGCCGCGTTAAGCATACCGCCAACGACGGCAGCAAACGCTAGAAATGTGGCAGCGGCGGTATTGTTCTGCTCGATCTTCTGCGACAGGTCGGGGATCAGCATGCGGACGCCAAAATAAACCACAGCCTGGACGCCGAGCGCTATTCCGGCCCACAGAATGCAGTCGAATACGCCCGCTGCCTGGGAAATTGCCTTGTCGAGTGGAATTGAGAATCCAGCAAGATTACCGCCGAATGCAAGGGCTGCAGCCAAATTGCCGTTTTTGATCAGCGCCAGTTCATCGTGCGCCGTGAGACGCGTGTAAACCATCGCAAATGCGGCAGTGAGTAGCGCGCCCAGCCCAAAGTACAACGCGAACGCAGGAATTCCAGAGAGCGAACTCAACATAGATGACTACTCCATGCGACCTGAGGTCGGCGCAGAAACGCGCGACGCGAACCGTTCAGAGTATGAACCTATCATCCAGCGGTAAAGGCATCGTGCACTCGGCGGTGGCACTGCATCCAGAGCCCAACGGTCTAGCCAGAGACCAGCGTTTTAAGGGCCTCGAGCGCCTGCTCTTCGGTGCCGACACTCGTGTCGATGCTACCGATCGCCCGGGCATACAGTTGCGCGCGGCTTTGCAGGATGGCCTTCAGATCATCCATTGCTTGTCGGCTGGAGGCCATCGGACGCATATCGCCCTGCGCTGCCACCCGGCTCATGTGCTCCTCAGGGGCAGCCTTTAGCCAAACCACAAAACAGGAGGCCAACAGTACATCATAGGTATGCGGTTCGGTCACGAGACTGCCGCCGGTTGCGATTACGCAGTCCTGATGTGCGGCAATGGTGCGCTCCAGGCATTCGAGTTCGAGGCGCCGGAAGCCCGTTTGACCATGCACTGCGAATAGCTCGGTCATGTCCATGCCGCTCGCGCGCTCGATCTCGCGATCGAGTTCGATGAACGGCACGCGCAAATCTTCGGCCAAACGCCGACCCAAGGTCGTTTTACCAGCGCCACGCAGACCGATCAGCGCAATGCGGCGCCGATTGTCGTCGCTGGCGCGGCCGAACCGGCTCGCAATCATAGCGCGTGCCTCCGCCATTTGCAGCGGCGAAAGGCGCTCCAGCTGATGGATGGCGTGATTGAGATCGACCGACCGATCGGGCTCCTCAGACGCCAGTTCGGCGACGCGAATGCCCATGGCCGTGGCAAGTTTGCGCAGTACCAGCAGCGACGCGTTGCCGGCGCCACGCTCCATTTCGGCCAGATAGCGTTCAGACACGCCTGACGCCATGGAAAGAACCTTGCGCGACATGCCACGACGGGCACGCGTAACGCGTAGCCGTTCGCCGATCAACGCGAGGTAGTCTTCCTCAGCCGGGTCCGACCCGCGTCGTGGCTCGGAGATCTTCTCGTTCGCTTGTGACATTTGACAACCTTACAGCAATCGCCATGCAATGAAAATATTGTGCGTTGCACAAAAAACATTCTGCCGCATGTGCAGGTGCGTAATGATCTTGCGGTCAGACTGGAAGTGGCACGCCGACAACGCCAAATGAGGCAACTTGACGGGCCGTCACAGTATCCTGGTTAAAATTCTGAATTTGCTCGTTAAAAAGTCGATACCAATTCTGCTTAGCGTCGAGATGCAGGAACACGCCGCCGAGCCCGATCGCTGCGCGGTCCATGAACACGAATTCGCGGGGCACCGTCACCGGGCCTTTTTCTTTCAGGATTTTGTGAACGCTGAATGCTTCCTTGCGGCCATAATCGCCCGGCGCCGTACCTTCAGCGATGGTGCGCTCGCGATCATCGAGCAGTGGGCCATAGATGAACCGCGCCCATAGATTCATGGCATCGATCACATCGTTATTCAGCCCCTTGAAGCCCCAACTTTCATAGGCATGCACCACGCGGGCCTGGTCGCCGTCGACGAGACCTGAGTAGAGATCGACCACGCCTTGCACGAACTTGGTCGGGAATGTGCGGATGCAACCAAAATCGAGCAGGTTGATTCCGCTGGCGTGACCGTTGCCGTCTTCGAAGATGGTGTAGTTGCCCAGATGAGGATCGCCGTGAATCACCCCATAGTGGCTGAACGGGTGCCACCAAGCGCGGAACATCGCGCGCGCAATGGCATTGCGGTCGTCGATTGACGCAGTCTTGTAGTTTAGCAGCGGCTTGCCCTCGAGCCACGTCATCGACAGCAGGCGTTTGCTCGATAACTCCGGCAAAACGTCTGGGATGCGGATCAGCGGGTCATTGTCGAGGATATGGCGGTAGAGCCCGATATGGTGGGCTTCTAGTTCGTAGTCGAGTTCTTCGCGCAGCCGGGCCGCGATCTCTTTCATGATCTCGCTGGTGTCGACGGCGGCGTCCATGCGCGCATGAAGGCCGAAGACGACTTTCAACTGCGTCACGTCGGCTTCCACTGCCGACTGCATGTCGGGATATTGGAGTTTGACGGCGAGACTGCGGCCATCATGTGCGGTCGCCCGGTGGACTTGGCCGAGCGACGCAGACGCTGCTGCCTCGGGCGCGAAACTGGCAAACTTCGATGCCCAGTCAGGGCCAAGCTCGGCCATCATGCGGCGTTTTACGAAGGCCGGTCCCATGGCGGGCGCCTGCGCCTGTAACTGCGCCAATTCGCGCGCGTATTCGGGCGGCAGGGCCTCGGGGATGGTCGACAACAGTTGCGCGACCTTCATGATCGGACCTTTGAGACCACCAAGTGCCGCTGCCAGCTCAGCGGCGTTCCGCCCGTCGTTGGCCTGCATACCAAACAGCCGCTGACCAGCGACGCGCGCCGCCACCGCACCGACATTGGTGCCGACCTTCATGTAGCGGGCGGCGCGGGCCGAAAAGCGGTTGTCTTCGTTGTCCATTGGCCGTCTGGTCTCCTGAGCGCGTCAGCCTGCTGCGATGTGTACGCCAAGGCCGGGTGGCGGATCAGCTCAATCGACAGGGGTAGCTTGCGCTAACTTCAACTACGATTAGGGCCAATCAACGTAACGAACATGTGGGGGCAGGGGCGGACGGTGCAACGGCAATCCGATCAATCACAGTCGGGCGGCGACAAACGACAGCCACTGTTGTCACGGCTCAAGGAGCCGATGGCTACGGCCGTGATTGCGCTTGGAATTACTCAGATTATTGCCTGGGGCTCGACGATTTATGCGCTCGGCGTGCTGGCGAAACCGATCGCCACCGATACCGGCTGGTCGATGGATTTTGTAATTGGAGGGATTACCTGCGGCTTGTTAGCATCGGGCGTCGTTTCGACCACGGTTGGGCGTTTGATCGATAAATACGGCGGCCGTCGGGTCATGACGCTGGGCTCGGCGCTGATGGCCCTGGCACAGACAGCCGTGGCGCTGGCGCCGAGTGCACCGCTCTATCTGGCTGCTTGGACGGTGTTGGGCATAGCGATGCGGATGTCGCTCTACGATGCGGCGTTCGTGGCGCTGGTCCAGGTGGCGCCCTCGCGGGGACGCCGGGCTATCTCCTACCTGACGCTGTTCGGCGGCTTCGCCTCGTCAATCTTTTGGCCGATCGGGCATGTCCTCGGCGAAGCCTATGGCTGGCGCGCTACGTTTCTGATTTTTGCAGGCCTCAACCTGTTGGTATGCCTGCCGCTGCATTGGTTCGGGCTGAATCGGCAGGAAGCGTTGCTTGCGTTGGCGGGCGACCCTACTCAAGCAGTGCCGACAAACGTGGCCGCGCCGGTCCTCGAAGGCCAGGCTCGCAACATAGCCCTGGTCTTGTTCGCTACCGTCCTATCCGCCTGCGCCTTCGTATTCGGTGCCTTGGCAGTGATGTTGCCGGCACTGCTGCAGGCGAGTGGCATTACGGCCGCTCAGGCGGTCGTGCTTGCGGCGATCAAGGGGCTCGCCCAAGTCGGTGGTCGGCTTGCCGACATCATGTACGGCCAGCATCTGGGCCCGCTAACTCTTGGGCGCATTGCCGTTGGCCTGCTGCCGCTGTCATTCCTCGTGCTGCTGGGCGGCGGTGGTGGATTTATGATCGCGCTGTGCTTCACGATCCTGTTCGGTATTGCCAATGGTCTGCTGACGATTGTGAGGGGCGCGGTGCCGCTGGCGCTGTTTGGCACCAACGGCTATGGCCGCGTTATGGGACTGCTGGCGACACCCTATCTGTTGATGAACGCAACTGCTCCAGTTCTGCTGACCGCACTGGTCGAGCGGACCACCTTCACCGCGGGCACCTGGGTTATGCTAGGGGCGGGCGCCGTGGGAGCGATCGCCATGGAGGGCATGTCGATCTGGTATCACCGGTATCGCCAGGGGCGCAGTTAAACGGCGACCTGGGTGCCAACTTCAACGACGCGGTCGGTCGGGATCTGAAAGTAGGTCGTCGCATCTTGCGCCGAGCCGGCCAGTGCAATGAACAGCTGTTCCTGCCATTTTGGCATCTCGGATTTCGCGGTTGGCCGAAGCGAACGACGCGACAAGAAGAACGACGTCGCCGCCATCTCGATATTCAGATCTTTTTTACGGCAAAGCGTCAGGACACGCGGAATGTTGGGCGTCTCCATGAACCCGAACGAGCAGGTGACACGTATAAATCGGTCGGACACTTTTTCGACATGGACGCGCTCACTGTTGGGCACGCGCGGGGTGTCGGCCGATTTGATCGATAGGATGATGTTGCGCTCATGCAGCACGCGATTGTGTTTCAGGTTGTGCATCAGCGATGTCGGCGCGGCTTCAGGATCGCCAGTCAAGAACACGGCAGTGCCAGGCACACGATGCGGCGGCTTGGCTTCGAGTTTGCGGATCAACCAATCAAGGTCGGCTTCGTTCTTGCGGGTTTCCTTGCTGAGCAGTTTCGAGCCCTTGACCCAGGTCAACATGGTCAATCCGGCGGTGGCCGCGATCATGATGGGAAACCACCCGCCGTCCAGTACCTTCAGCAAATTTGCCGTGAGGAAGATCTGCTCGATAATTGCCAGCGGCACCAGCAACGCAGCTGCCTTCCACAATGGCCACTTCCAATATTTCCAGACAACGAAGAACGCCATGAGCGAATCGATCACCATCGCCGCTGTCACGGACACGCCGTAGGCAGCAGCTAACCTCGATGAGCTGCCAAACACGAAAACCACGATGCAAACGCCGACGCACAACATCCAGTTGACCCGCGGCAGGTAAATTTGCCCAGCCGCACTCTCCGACGTGTGCGTGATCGCCATGCGCGGCAGCATGCCGAGTTGGACCGCCTGACGGGTCAGCGAGAAGGCGCCGGTGATCACCGCTTGGCTGGCGATCACAGTGGCGCAGGTCGCGAGTATAACCATCGGGATCAGGGCCCAGTCTGGATAAAGTTTGTAGAATGGGTTCTCGATTGCAGCTGGATTGGTCAACACGAGCGCTGCTTGGCCCAGATAGTTCAGGGCGAGCGCCGGCAGGACGAACGCGAGCCAGGCGACCTGGATCGGTTTGCGACCGAAGTGACCGAGGTCGGCATAGAGCGCTTCGGCGCCGGTCACGGCTAGAAAAACGAGCCCCAAAGTGGTCAACCCAATCAACCCGTGGGACGCTGCAAAGCGCACGCCGGGAATCGGATTGAACGCCTCAAATACAGTGGGGTCGTCGACGATATGCATCAGACCACCGACCGCCATCGCCAGAAACCACACGGCCGTCAGAGGTCCGAAAAACACCGCGACCTTCGCCGTGCCACGTGATTGGACTGCGAACAACCCTATGATGATCACAAATGTCAGCGGCAGAATGTACTTTTCGAGACCGGGAGCAACGAGTTTTAAGCCTTCAACCGCCGACAGAACGGACATGGCCGGTGTAATCACCGCGTCGCCGTAGAAGAAGGACACTCCCGCAACCCCAAGGATCAACAGCAATGGGGCGCTGCGTTTGGCGACCGATTGGCCCAACACCATGAGCGCGAACGTACCGCCCTCACCCTTGTTGTCGGCGCGCAGCAGGATGAGCACGTACTTGATCGTGACAATCAGGATCAGTGCCCACAATATCAACGACAACACGCCGATCACCGGCTCGCGACCAACGAGGCCGTGCTCTTTCGATGCCGACAAGGCTTCCTTAAAGGCGTAAAGCGGGCTCGTGCCGATATCGCCATAAACGACGCCGATCGACCCGACGGTCAATCCCCAGAAGTTCTTGCCATGTGCGTGGTCAGCTGCGCCGTGATCGGCGCCGGGGGCTGAAGCATACGATTGTGCCATGCGGCAGCTCAGGTTATGTGGCGCTGGAACCGAGCGCGTTGGGGCCGGTGTATACTCTCATCACCGGCCTGAAAGATAGCCACTAAATCGCCCTAAAGTGGCTAACTGTCATTTGACGTCGTTTGTGTCACTTAAAACTGACGTTAAAATATAACACGCTGAAAACAAGGCGGTTTTGTAACTGCTCCTACAAGCTATCGCGATTAAGGTATTTTGTGAACAAAATTCACAACCGGCTGTTCGGTGGCTTTGCACCAGTAGCGATGAGTATCGATTCGCCGTCGCAGCGACGTTAACTGCGAATGCGGGCGCTGAGGGGGTCGTAGAGCGGTGTCAGGCTGGCCGACGCGTCGATCAGTGCGCCGGCGACCTCGATCTGGTAGCAAGCGGCCAGAAGTTCGGCCGCGGTTTCATCAGGACGACACGGTACATAGCCAAGCCCGATCGCAGCCCCCAGGTGATGCCCATAGGCGCCGGACGTCAGATAGCCAGCAACTGCGCCGTTCTTGAGGATCGGCTCGGCATGGTACAGCAATGGTTTGGGGTCTTTCAGTTGGAACTGCATCAACCGTTTGTCGACACCTGACCGCTTCCGGGCCAACACGGCCTCGCGGCCGACAAACGCGCCTAGAGGTCCATTCGGTTTGTCGAGCTTCACGGCAAAGCCTAATCCAGCGTCCAGGACGTGGTCTTCGTCGCCGATGTCGTGGCCGAAATGACGGTAGGCCTTCTCCAGGCGCAAGCTGTCCATAGCGTGCATCCCAACGGGGCGCAGTCCGTACGGCTCTCCCGACGCGCTGAGCGTATCGAAGACCTGGCGAGCAAATTCGGTTGGCATGTAGAGTTCCCAGCCGAGTTCGCCAACGTAGGTAACGCGGTGCGCACGTACCAGCGCCATGCCCAATTCGATCGTTTGCGATGTGCCAAACGGGAATGCGGCATTGGACAGGTCGGCTGCGGTCAACGATTGAAGCAGATCACGCGCCCTCGGCCCCATTACCGCAAGGCACGCTTCGCCACTGGTTACATCAAGCGCGATGCAATGCGCGTCCAGAGGGATATGGCGGTTCAGCCAGGCGAAGTCGCGGGTTGTTGTAGCGGCCGATGTAATCACGATGAACGAGGTCTCCGACAGCCGTGTGACCGTCACGTCAGCTTCGATGCCGCCCCGCTCATTGAGCCATTGGGTATAGACGATCCGCCCCGGCTGGACCGCAACATCGTTGGCGCAGACCCGCTGCAGAACAGCTTCCGCATCGCGCCCCTCGACGCGGAATTTACCGAATGCACTCATGTCGATCAGGCCGACGTTGGTTCGCACGGCCGTATGTTCGGCGGCAGAATACTTGAACCAGTTCTGCCGCTGCCAGGAATACTGGTAGTCGGGTTTGATGCCCTTGGAACGGTCGGCGTCGGGCACGAACCAATGCGCCCGCTCCCAGCCTGCGGTTTCGCCGAAGCACGCCCCTCGCGCTTTCAGTTGCTCATAGAACGGCGTGTGCCGTACGCCGCGCGCCGTCGCAAACTGCCGGTAGGGGAAATGATCGGCATAAAGTAGGCCCAGTGTTTCGGTGACGCGGGCCGTAATAAAGCTCTTGGTCGACTGATATGGGAACGTGCGGCGCACATCGACGTCCCACAAGTCGAACGGTGGTGCGCCGCCCACGATCCATTGGGCCAGCGCCATCCCGGCGCCCCCTGCCGACTGGATGCCGACCGAATTGAAGCCGCATGCGACAAAAAAATTACCAAGCTGAGGGGCTTCACCCAACAGATAGCGGTCGTCATGCGTGAAGCTTTCCGGCCCGTTGAAGAAGGTATGGATTCCAACCTTCTCCAGCATCGGCATACGATTCGTTGCCTTCTCCAGGATCGGCGCGAAGTGGTCGAAATCCTCTGGGATCTGGTCGAAGCAGAAGTTTTCAGGGATCCCGTCAACGCCCCATGGTTTGGCTATCGGCTCGAACGCGCCGAGCAGGATTTTACCGGCGTCTTCCTTGTAGTAGGCGCACTCATCCGGCACGCGCAGCACCGGCAAATTGCGTGGAATATCCGGACTTGCCTCGGTAACGATATAGAAGTGCTCGCACGCCTGCAGCGGTAGCGGTACACCTGCCATTCGGCCTACCTCGCGGCCCCACATGCCAGCGCAGTTGACGACATATTCGGCGCTGATATGACCCTGGTCGGTGGTTACGCCCGTGACTCGGGACTTGTCACGCGTGATGCCGGTGACTTTTGTGTTCTCGTGGATTTGTACGCCCTTCTGCCGAGCGCCTTTGGCAAGCGCCAAAGCAATGTTTGACGGATCGGCTTGCCCGTCGCTCGGTAGGTAAATGGCGCCAGCCGCGCCTTTGGCGTTCAACAGTGGATGCCGACGCATGGCTTCATCCAAAGAGATCTCTTCGACCGGCACACCGTAAGATCGCGCCATCGATGCGCCACGCTTCAATTCCTCGTGGCGCTCAGCCGTCAAAGCAACCGAGATCGAGCCAACTCGTTTGAAACCTGTAGCAACGCCGGTTTCGGCTTCGAGCGCGCCGTACAGTTCCTGACTGTACTTGGCGAGCTTCGTCATGTTGGCCGTGGCGCGCAGTTGTCCGATCAACCCTGCCGCATGCCAGGTCGTGCCCGATGTCAGTTGGCGACGTTCGAGAAGCACGATGTCGGTCCATCCAAGTTTTCCCAAATGATAGGCGACCGAGCAGCCGATGACGCCACCACCGATGATCACGACACGGGAGCTCTTGGGTAGGTTCGGCATGTTTTCTCGCACGGCTAGCGGCTGGGATCTCGCATAGGCTAATGTCTAACGGAGCGCGGCAGCAAGCTCGGCGAAGTTGGCAACGATCAGGTCCGGCTGATGCGGTGTTTCCCCGAACGGGCGTTTGCGTCTGTCGATGAAGGCGGTACGCATCCCGTATGATTTGGCGCCGACGCAATCAAACGCATGATTGGCGACAAACAGGCAGCTTGACCGGTCAAGATCGATCAGTTCGGTAGCTTTGGCGTAGGTCTTCCAATGCGGCTTGAAGTAGCCGGCTTCCGCTACTGAAATCACGGCATCGAATGGGAAGCCAATATAGGGGCCGGCGGCTTTCAGCATATCGGGGTCGCCGTTCGACAAGATGACGAGCTTGTAGCCGCTGGCTCGCAAGCCATGCAGCGCCTCGACCACATCGGGGAATGGTTTGAGTTTCTCGATCTCCGATACCAGCCACTGGACGTCGTCTTGCGAATATGTGACGCCGCAGCGGTCCATGACCGTTGAAACGGAACGATGGCCTATCTGGCGGTAAGGTGTGTGGCCGCGATCGCACAGCCCATCGATCATCGAATTCTCGAAGTGGGTTCGCCGCCACCAGGTAACGAAGCTGTGCGGATTTCCATCCCAACCCTTCTTTTTCAGGAACGGAGTTGCGATCTCGGTTAGGCCCTTCTGCATGTCGACGATGGTGCCGTACTGGTCAAAGACCAGGGCCTTGATTTCGCGTTTGAGGACTTCTTTGCGTTCCATGATGTGCGTGCTCGGTTCTTTGTTGTTGATGGCCCAACATCGGCCCTAACGCTATCCCGCATCAATCGCTCTTTGTTACAGCTGAGCGATGCACAAAGCAGCGCCCAGCCCCTCATCCGTTTGAGGCTGCCAAGCGCTCAAAGAACAATCGTATTTCGAACGCTGCCCGGTCTGGGGCTTCGCGATGCGGGAAGTGGCCGACATCTGCAAACAGCGCGCAGTCGAGGTTGGTGAAGGTTTCACCCAGCCGATCTGTCCAGGCGAAAGGGAACAGCGGGTCGTGCTCGGCCCATCGCACGCAGGTCGGCAGGTCGATCGGCGGCAGCACCGGCGCCATGCCGCGCATCATTGCGATGCGGCCGTCATGGGCGGCCCGGTAATAATTGAACCCGCCTTGCAGGTTGCCGGGTTTCAAGAAGTTATCGACAAACAACTCAAGCACATCGTCGAAAGCGTCCTTGCGGTACGACCAGTGGCGCAGGAAATGCGCGAAGTATGTACGGCAGCTATCGCGTGAGGCACCGACAAGGGCAGTCGCCATCTCCATCTGGTGGAACGACTGGTACCAGATCTCGTTGAGACGACCGGGCTCGGCCATGCGCGGCCCAATTCCAGGGTATACAAAATCGAAGAAGAACAAGCCGGTAATCCGTGTCGGCGCCTTGCGCGCGAGCGACTGCATCACGGCGCCGCCGACATCGTGGCCGACGATGCCGATGCGGTCGATGCCGAGGTGGTCGAGCATGGCAAGCAGGTCATCCGCATGATCGGTGGCACCCCATGGTCCGGCGGATGCGCTGCTGTCGCCAAACCCGCGCAGGTCGGGCGCAATCAGCGTGAAGCGATCAGCGAGACGGGTCATCACCGGTTGCCAGGTTGCTGAAAATTCCGGCCAGCCATGTAGCAGCAGCAAGGGGGCACCATGCCCGGCACGCAGGACATGCAAATCCGCGCCGTTCGCTGC
>JANNRP010000312.1:0-10608 GCA_031401535.1 Hyphomicrobiaceae bacterium
CGCGCCCAGGAATTGCCGATGCTCATGATGGCAGTCGCCAGCACGTGCTTGTTACGGTTCGGATGGGCCAGATCGTAGGAGATGAGGAACATGCGCATGGGGGGCTCTCTCTTCGGGCAAAGCGGGCTTCGGGCATAGCGGGGGAGGTTAGCAGATCCAGTCAGTGGGGGCTAATGGATCAAGCGTACGCAACGCAACGAACGCTACAAGGAACAGCATAAAACTCGCACGCAACGGGGGCAATTCAGGGGCAGCAGTAGTGTATGAACATCCAGTGGAGCAATGCGGTTTTCCTCCAGGGCAGGAAGAGAACGTACTAAGAACATGACATGAGTCGCTGTCGCGGTAAAGCAAATGTTGGCGTTTTGTTCTTGTTGTGTGCGGTTGTTGGGAATATCTCTAAATTACGACGTCTTATCGATAAATAGCGGCAGTTGGTCGAGGTTTGCCTCGCGGGACAGTCGGCGGTGCCGACCAAAATCGACCCGATCTGACAAAGTGGGATACTGACGCAGGAATAGGGTTTTCGCCTGATCGCGAGCGGCTGGATGGCGGATACCTTCCCAGATCTCGTAAAGCCGCCTTGGGTCGCAACCATAGCGTCGGCACAAGTCGATCGGACGAATACGCAACCACCGCGCCATCCAGATAGAAATGGCATCAGCCTCGGTCAGCAGTGGCGAGCGACGTTGAACGGAGCCATCGATGGCACTTCCCGTGAACGGGCCAACAAGAAGCTGAGGCGATGTTGGTTGTGACATTGGAGATTGGCTGACGCTTGACGGGTCTGTTGATCGCTGCTTCAAGCCAGAACAATTGAGCATTTCGATGACCATGTGACATCGCCGCCCGAGGCTTGCAGTGCTGATATGATCCTGTTTCCGGCAATCGATCTAAAAGATGGCGCTTGCGTTCGTCTGAAGCACGGCGAGATGGCGTCCGCCACCGTATTCAATATCGATCCGGCAGCGCAAGCTCAGGAATTCGAGCGGCAGGGTTTCATGTGGTTGCATATCGTCGATCTGAACGGCGCGTTTGCTGGCCACCCCGTGAATGGCGCCGCAGTCGACGCAATTTTGCGAAGCGTGTCGTTCCCGGTTCAACTCGGCGGCGGCATCAGAGACCTTGCGACGATCGAACTTTGGCTGGCCAAGGGTGTCCGCCGAGTCATTCTCGGCACGGCGGCATTGCGCAATCCAAGCCTCGTGCGCGACGCCTGTCGCTTGTATCCAGATCGCATCGTCGTTGGCATCGATGCCCGTGATGGTCTGGTTGCTGTCGAAGGCTGGGCTGAGACCTCCCAAATTACGACGCACGAACTCGCCCGCCGCTTCGAGGATGCAGGCACCGCGGCGATCGTCTTTACAGACATTGGTCGAGACGGTGCGCTGGGGGGGTTAAATTTGGCAGCAACAGCGGCGCTCGCCCGCGCTACGTCGATTCCTGTAATTGCGTCCGGAGGGCTCGCATCGTTGGCCGACATTGAAGCGTTGATGCAGCCGGAAAACTCGACTCTCGAAGGCGCCATCACGGGGCGTGCGCTCTATGATGGTCGCCTCGACCCGACGGCAGCACTGGCGCTTATTTCGAGCCGGGCGGCGGTACTGTCGAGCGCAGCGCCATCATCACGCTCCTGAGCAGGCAGACAACGAGCGCCAGATGGCACCAGAACGGCGACGCTCCTGGCATGGCAAGAGCCTCCTCATAGGCGCGCAGACAGCGGAACGCTGGATCAACTATCATCGCCATCGACGGTTTCCCTGTTATGGCGCAAAGCATGTATAAGCGCGCGCAGTGCCTAAATATCGGCTTCGACCAATCTCATGGAGGCTACCGCTGCGGCAATAGCATCCAATTCGTCCTTTTCCTCCTTATCACTCTGCACAGCGCCATTCCTCGATCAATGCGGTCGAGGTCAATGCTAACCGTGTGCGATCGAACGGGGACAAAACTCCACACGATGCCGCTGGACAGACCAGCGAAACAGAACAGCTTCTCGTCGACTACCTTGCGACAAGCTCGGTCGCGGGCGCAGCAATTAAAGTAGGCTCGGCTGCGGTTCCGTCCGACGCAAGTCCACTCGCAGACGCAGCGGCCACCGTTTGCACCGGCGGGGTTCCGGCAGCAAGCGATTGAACCGAAGGCGCCGAAACCGACGTCGAATCGGCGGGTGTCCCGGCAGTTGGAGGCTGGACAATGGTAACTGACACCGGGGTCTTATCTGCCGGAGTGCCCCGTGCCAGTGGTTCGTTCGTCGCGACCGAGACAGACGTCGACTCAGCAGGTGTCCCGAGGGCTGGCGGCTCATTCGTCGTCACCGACACCAGTGTGGACTCGGCAGGTGTACCGTCGGTCAGTGGTTCGTTCGTCGTCACCGACACCAGTGTGGACTCAGCGGGTGTACCGTCGGTCAGTGGTTCGTTCGTCGTCACCGATACCGGTGTGGGCTCAGCAGGCGTGCCGCGTTGAGGCGGGTCGATCGGACGAGTGACAACCGGTGGCCGATAGGTTGGCTGCGTTGGTTCATAATCGTCCTCGTCCGGGCGCGGGCAATATCGGACGCAGGTGGGCGCATAACCACCGTTTTGTCGAGGCACATCCACAACTCGGAGTTCGCAGCCATCGGCCGTCTCGCCCCGGCAACGTCGAGGTTCGGCATCTACATAAACGTCGGCGTATTTCTTTGTGCCGCCGTTGACACTTCCGCTGGCAATGATGCCGATCGCCGCGGTTAGCCCAAGAATCCCGATCACCTTCCACTTGTCACCATCCCGATAAACATTAACAGGAGGGCCACCACCGATGTTCACGGGCCGCACCGGGCCATAGCCAGGCAGATACTCGCATTTGCCGCTGCCACGGCGATAGGCTTGACCGGATGGACATGAAGGAACGTCGGCAATGATCGGCTTGCATTCCCCATACGAGTTTTTCTGCTGGCCGCGTGGGCATACGATCTCAACCTGTCGGCACGGCCGCCCCTGAGGGGTGGTTGCGTATCCTGGTAGACAATCCGGTATGCTGACGGGTTGGGTGAAGGCATAACACCGACCTGCCCCATCCTTTTCTTGGCCGGGGGGACAGGCCGTCTCGACTTTCAGGGCTTCACAGGGACCGTTTGTCGACTTACGTTCCTGGCCAGTAGGGCAGGCTGCCACCACTTTCACGGTCTCACATGGGCCGTTGGCAGAACTACGTTGCTGACCGGAAGGACAGGCCGTCTGAACCGGAGCACTGGCCTCGCACCGTCCGTTGACGATCCGCTGCCCCGCCTGTGAGCACAGGCACTCGCCGCCTTCGCCCCTGAATTGGCCCGACGGGCAAGCCGTGACAGTTTTCACCGCCTCACACGAGCCGTTAGCCGAACTACGTTGCTGACCTGACGGGCAACCATTTGGTATCGGCTCGCAAGCGGCGCTGCTGCGGCTCGCGCTGCTGCTTGCCGGAACCGGCCGTTGGCCGGACGGACATGCTGATTGAACCGGGGCACTGGCTTCACACCGACCGTTGACCATACGCTGACCCGCCTGTGCGCACAGGCATTCGCCGCCTTCGCCTCTGGTCTGACCTGTTGGGCAAGCAGCAACGGTCCGAACCGTTTCACACGGGCCATTTGTCGACTTGCGTTCTTGCCCTGCCGGACACGCGGTAACGGTCTGTGATGCTGGCTGACACTCGCCACTGGTATTGCGGACGAAGCCAACAGAGGTACACGGCGGATAGCTGGTCTGACCTGATGCGGTATTTGACTTCTCCGCATCGGCCTTGGCTTTGTCAGCAGTCAACTTCTCGGCTGCAGCTTTGTCGGTCGCAAGTTTGGTGGCCGCTGCACGATCCGCATCAGCCTTGGCCTTATCGGCGGCAAACTTGTCGGCTGCAGCTTTGTCGGTCGCGAGTTTGGCGGCGGCTGCACGATCTGCATCGCCCTTGGCTTTGTCAGCAGTCAACTTGTCGGCTGCAGCCTTGTCGGTCGCAAGTTTGGTGGCCGCTGCACGATCTGCATCAGCCTTGGCCTTATCGGCGGCAGCCTTCGCCTGCTGCTCCTGTTGTTGGCGTGCCGCATCAGCTGCAGCCTTCTGGCGGGCCGCCTCGGCAGCCTTCGCCTGCTGCTCCTGCTGCTGACGTGCCGCATCGGCTGCAGCCTTCTGGCGGGCCGCCTCGGCAGCCTTCGCCTGCTGCTCCTGTTGTTGGCGTGCGGCATCGGCTGCAGCCTTCTGACGGGCAGCGTCGGCAGCCTGTTGCTGCTGCTTCTGTCGCGCAGCCTCAGCGGCCTGCTGCTGTTGTTTCTGCCGCGCAGCCTCAGCAGCCTGCTGCTGTTGTTTCTGCCGCGCAGCCTCAGCAGCCTGTTGCTGTTGTTTCTGCCGCGCAGCCTCAGCGGCCTGTTGCTGTTGTTTCTGGCGTGCCGCATTGGCCGCCTCTTCCTGCCGCCGCTTCTCGGCATTTACCTTGTCGTTTGGATTGGCTTGGATACGCAGAACTGGATTGGCAACGTTCGGATCAGATCGGAACTGCAACGGCGCGGACGCTACGTTCGCTGAAGATACAGCGACAATACCAAGAGCCAACGTAAGAGTAGAAACGGCGATCCTGAGCTTTGTCAACGAAACCTCCTGCAAAGGCACGTACGGGCTCCATTCTATTTGGAGCCCAAACGGCACCGCCCGCTAGCATACGCCACAAAAGGCTTGGTTCGAGCCGCTCCGACCGACACCAAGCCCGTAGTTTATACTGCCAATGATGCTGCACGTGACAGCGTCAATCAACAAAAACTAAAGGCAAAGATTCCCAACAGCACACGCTTTGCCCGGCGCGCAGTGCAACGAAACACCCGTTACTGGGTTTCCGCTTCCAGCGCAAAACCTGGGACTTCCCGGCGCAATGCATGCCGCGTTTATGAACTTATCGCAGAATGTTCCTGCATTGCAGGCGCCCGCACCAGGGCAGCACACGCCACCAACTGGAGCGCACGTGAACCTGTTGGGGCACAGAAAAAATCCTGGGTTACCGGGGCATGGCGGACCCGACGTTGCTGTCAGGCGCGTACCCGGCGGAATTCCAAGGGCCGTGCCCGGCCTAACAAAAATATTGACAATCGGACTGGCGCCAGCGCCACCAGTTTGAGCGCTGCTCGGTGCGCCACTCCGTGCGGCCAACGCAACGCAGTCCGAGGAAGACGCATTATCCGTCGCGTTCAAGATATGGGACAACTCTTTTTCTGTTGACCCACTTGCCGTGAATTTTATCTTTTTACTGGGAAAATCAAAAATCAGTTGTAGCGATCGTGATCTGTCGAACAACTCGACCATCTGATCGTCGCGTCGCGTTTCCTCAAACCTATTTTTGCTGTTTCTTAAAAACGCTTTTTCTTCCCAGACTTTGGGACTTACTTGCACGTAGGTGCTGACGAAGGCCCCACTACTTAGCTCACCGGCCTGAAGGCAAAACACTGTCGCGGCAGTCGCTCCACCAGGCACCGGCGTTGAAAAATCTGTTTGCGCAGCTGTTATGTTTGTTTGAGAGAAAATTGCGAGCGCTGCTAGCAAAAACCCCACAGACGAGCGTTTCATCATTACCCCCCATTTTTTATTTTTTAGCTGATTATCAATCGGCGCAGAACCGTCAGATGACGTTTCAACAAAATAGAGTATAAGCTTTTAATAAAATCGAGTTCGCTGGTAGCTGTCAAGGAGATGTCTGGAACTTTAACATCGACCCGCTTGGGGCGACCGACGTTAATTGCTCACGACGGGCGCATTACCAGCTGTCACCGCGCGGCGTTCACCCAGTGCGGCTTCGTAAGCTGCCAACAACTGCGCCCGCTCCGTCTCCCAGCGCAGCATAGCCTTGGCTCTGAGTTGACCAACGCTGGCGAGCTCCCGACGCAAGGGTTGATCGTCAAGCAAACGCGCCAACTGGCTGGCGAATTCGGTTGGCGCGTTTTGTGTTGCGACCAGCGCTGCTCCGCCGGCAACCTTCATGCCCTCATCAAGATCGAACTGAACAAACGGAATGCCGAGGCTCATATACTCGAAAACCTTATTCATAGAGATCTTGTCGTTGTAACCATTTTTCGGGTCCGGGATGGCGCCGATGTCAAACGTCGAGAATGCCCGCAACAGCGGTTCGCCTGACAGGAAGCCGGTAAACGTCACATAGTCGCCGATGCCACGGTCAGAGATCATCCTTTTCAGGCGATCAAGCTCGGTCCCTGAGCCAACGATCACACACTGCACATCGCGACGGCCTTGATTGTTGACCAGTTCGGCCATCGCCTCGACCAACAGATCGACACCATCTTGCGCACCCATTATGCCGACATAACCGATAACGTGGCGGCGGCCATTGCGCAGCACTTCGTTTGGTGCGATCCGTTTGAAGCGCGACAAGTCTGGGATAGAGCGCACGACAAACACGCGTTCCGGGTTCATGCCACCACGCTCAACCGCGATGCGCTTGAAGGTTTCATTGGTTGCGATCGACACGTCCGCGCAGGCAAACGTCATCCGTTCCAGGCGCAACAAAAGCCGGTGGAAAAATCCGCGACGTCCGAACTTGGCTTCATAGAGTTCAGGATTGATGTCGTGATGATCGAACAGGAAAGGCTTGCCGAACAGGTATTTCCAGAATGCGCCGACGATGAAGATCAAGTCGGGAGGATTGCAGGCCTGCACGCAGTCAAAGCCAACCTTGAAATAGGCACGGATGCTCAGTGCGAACTCCCAGAACAGAGCCCAGGAATATTCAACCGCATAGCCCAGCGCACCATCGGCCTCGAACGGCAGCGGGTGGCGAAAAACGTGGATACCGTCTAGCAACTCATAAGATTTCGTGTACTGGGCACCCTTCGGGCAGATCACGGACACCGTATAGCCTGCGTCGCGCAGCGTGGTCGCTTCCTGCCAGACACGGCGATCAATCGGAACCGTCAGGTTCTCGACGATCATCAACAGGCTAGGTTTCTTCGCCAACGGTCCCACTCCTGGATGTGAGCGGCGCAGGTCGAGGAGCCCCCTCGCATACCGCAGCCGAGGGGTATAGTGACAGGGCTTGGTAAACGTTCCGTCGGCGCGGATGGTAAATATCCGATCAGTTTTGTCGCAGATTGAAACAAACTACATGCCACGACGATCAATAGTCCAAACTTCTGGTCTGTTTCTTGCGTGTTTCCCCTTGTGGAATTCATTGACGATGTCTTAACGTCGTCGCAGTCACGAGGTGTAGCATGTTCAAAATTTCGCGTTCCAACCCTTGGCCGCCATCGATCGATCTGACGACCGTGCGGCAGACGGTCGCCTACATGCAGGGCGACATGGCGCGCATCGCAGGATTGGAAAAAATCGCAGCCGCACTGGAGAGCGCACTCAAAGAGATCGACGCCGTGCAGAGCCGCCCAGTGATACCGTTAAGCTCTGATGTTACCCGGGCCCGCTTCCTGCCCCGTCGGCATTAGCAAGGGCGCGTTCAGTCAATCGCGCGCGCCATCGCAACAACCCGTGTCAGCATATCGCTACCAGGCTGGCAGAGTTGATCAACGATCGTAAAGTGATTGGTGCCCTCGATAATTTTGGCCTCTACGTCCGCGCCTTGCGTCTGCCAGACCGGCACGAGGTCGCGCGCTTGACGTTTGAACTCGTCGCTTTCATTGCCGCCTGCCGCTGCCACAAACGTGCAGCCCTTACGCGGCGCTGGCCAGAACAAAGGACTAACTGCCCGCGCCGTCACCGCATCCAAGCCGACCGCCTGATTGAGCGACGTGCCAATCAGCGGCGCCAGATCATAGATGCCGGACAGCCCATAGGCCGCGCTAACGAGATTATCCGGACAGTCATCAGCGCCGGTCATTCCGCCAGCCATTAGACAGGCGGCGAGATGCGCACCCGCTGAGTGGCCCACAATGACTGGACGGCGTTTTGTTTTGCGCCAAAGCTGCCGCATGAACAACCGTATATCGTCGACAATTTCGGCGACGCCGACATCTGGGCACAACCGATAGGACGGCAGTGCGACCGAGACGCCTTGGGCGACCAGCTCCCGCGCCACAAACGCATAATCGCTGGCCTGCCCGCGCTGCCAATAGCCACCGTGAATGTAGACGGCCAGCGGGCCGCGTTCCGCAGCACTCGTTGCGCGATAGAAATCATAGCAGTGACGCGGCCCCGGGCCATAAGCAACGTCGATTTCGGTCGCTAGTTGGGTTCGCGTGATCGCCGATGCCTGCATCCAGCGCGCGATAATTTCCGCAGAGTTGGCCACGCGTGCCCGGTTGTTATACTCGGCCTCATAGTTCATCAGCACCATAACGTACCTTTCCACCTTCAAGCAGCTTGAACGCGCGACCTTGCATCTTCGATGATCATGTCGGATGCCTTCTCGCCGATCATGATGGTAGGTGCATTGGTGTTGCCAGATGTCATCGTTGGCATAATCGAAGCGTCGGCAACACGCAGACCTTGGATGCCGTGCACACGCAGGCGTTCATCGACGACGGCGTTCGCATCACGCCCCATTTTTGCGGTGCCGCAAGGATGGTAAATCGTTGTTCCCATCTCGCGGGCGAATTGCATGAACTGAGCGTCCGACGTCACGTCTGGGCCCGGCGCATGTTCGCGGACGGTAATATCAGCGAACGGTGGTCGTGCAACGATGCGGCGGGCGAGTTTCATGGCATCAAGCAGCACACGTTGATCGATGTCGGCTGCAAGGTAGTTCGAAATGATCGATGGCTTAACGCTGGCATCCGGCGACGTGATGCGCAGCCATCCGCGACTTTCCGGTCTGAGCTGGCACACAGAAACGATGACGCCTGGATACTTGTGCAAACCTTTACCCGGCCCCTCGCCGGATAGCGGTATGAAATGAAACTGGATGTCTGGCACGTCGAGGTCTGGCGAGGATTTGCAGAATACACCGACGGCACCCGCACCGAAGGTCAGCATGCCGCTACGTTTGACGATGTATTCGACGCCGGTTTTGAATTGCAGCCATCGACTGTGCCAAATCTCGTTGAGGCTACCGCGTGCGTTCATCTCGTAGATCAGTCGAGCCTGATAGTGGTCCTGCAGGTTCTCGCCGACACCCGGCAAGTCATGCTGGACCTCGACACCCGCGGCCTTCAGTACTGCTGCCGGTCCGATGCCAGATACCTGCAGCAACTGTGGCGAGCCGATCGCACCAGCGGACAGGATGACTTCACGGCGGGCAGCGACAACTTCGCTCATGCCATCGCGCTTGATCCTCACGCCAGTGGCATGCCGACCGTCGAGTACAACCGATTGGGCCTCGGCGTTGGTGATGACATGCAGGTTCTGTCGCGCTTTGATAGGACGCAGATAGGCGACGGCGGTCGTCGATCGCCGCCCGTTACGGTTGGTCAGCTGGTAGTATCCGACACCCTCCTGGCTCGGGCCATTGAAATCGGTCGTGTGCGGAATGCCTTCGGCGATACACGACTGGACGAATGCCTCGCACACTGGATTATCCATATGGACATCCGACACGCCGAGCGGACCATCGACACCGTGCAATTCGTCGGCGCCGCGCTCCTGATGTTCAGCGCGCTTGAAATAGGGGAGCACATCGGCATACGACCAGCCGGCATTGCCGAACTGTCGCCATACATCGAAGTCGCGCGCCTGTCCGCGCACATAGAGCAATCCGTTGATGGCGCTGGTGCCGCCAAGGACGCGGCCACGCGGCCAATTTATTGTCCGCCCGCCCAGGTGCGGCTCGGGTCCGGAGCCGAACTGCCACGTGATCTTGGGGTTGAGGACGTTGCGATAATAGCCAGCCGGAATATGAATCCAGGGATTGGTGTCGCGTCCACCGGCTTCGAGCAAGGCCACCGTGACGTTCGCGTCCGCACTCAGCCGGTTGGCCAGCACGCAGCCAGCCGAGCCCGCGCCGACAATCACATAGTCGTAGCCCGTCGTCGCAACTTGAGTAGCCATTGGCACTCCCCACCGGTCGACGCTGTCGCGACCCAGTTTCTGTTGATGAGATGATAAGAGGCTTGTGTGGGCTTTGCCAACGCAACAGACGCGCCAGTCGAATCACGATATCGCGGATGTGTCATGCGTTTTCGACGTCAACCAACAGGAAAGCAAAGCTGCCATGGCGAAGAAACCGGCTGGAGAGACTACAGGCAAGGCCGCGGCCAAGTCCGCATCGAAGGTGCTGGCCGACCCGAAATCGAGCAAGGCTGCGAAGACCGCAGCAGCCTCTGCGCTGACGCAGTCGAGGTCGAAGGAAACGACGAGTGCCAAAGCGGCAACCGCTGCATCGAAGGTGTTGAAAGACCCCAAGGCCAGCAAGGATGCCAAATCAGCGGCAGCATCTGCTCTGACTCAAAAGGCAAAGAAAAAGTGAATTTTGTAGGCGGTGAATTGGCGATTCGTCGCTCGTTTGCCGCCTTACACTTTCCTATGACGGAGTGCTCGATAGGTCTCAATGACCTGACTGTCGTCACGACCGCCAAGCCCTAGTCCCGCTGCCGCGATAAACTGCTGATGCGCAGCAGCTGATAACGGCAGTCCTATTTTGGCAGCGCGGCCCGCATCCAGCACAATACCCAGATCCTTGACGAAGATATCTACAGCGCTGGTCACTTGT
>JANNRP010000313.1:0-8276 GCA_031401535.1 Hyphomicrobiaceae bacterium
CCGCGCTCGCCAAGAACCCGCTGCTCGACATCCGCGTGCGCGAGGCCATTGACCTTGCCATCGACCGCAAGACCCTTGCCGAGATCGCAATGGAAGGTCTGGGCCTTCCCGCCAGCCAGATGGTGACGCCGTCGATCTTTGGCTTCAACAAGGCCCTGCCTGAGCGCAAGTACGATGTCGCTGCTGCCAAGAAGCTGATGGCCGACGCCGGATTGCCGAACGGCTTCAAAATCCAGTTCTCGTTCACCAAGGACCGCTTGCCGGGCGATACCCAGGTCGGCACGTCGATCGCGCAGATGCTGGCTGCCATCGGGATCGATGCCGCGGCCAATGCACAACCGGCCAACGTGTTCTTCCCGGCGCGCACACGTGGCGACTTCTCAATGTCGATGTCAGGCTGGGGCACGCTGACGGGCGAGGCGCACTACACCTTGTCATCGTTGGCGCACTCCAACGACAAGGATAAGAAGATGGGCGCGTTCAATGTGCTCAACTACAAGAACCCGGAGATGGACAAGCTGTTGCAGGACGCTGCCGTCGAGATGGACGAGGCCAAGCGGCGCGCCTTCCTCGAGAAGGCCAACGAGCTTGTGTTCAAGGATCGTCAACGCTTGCCGATCGTTGCCGTCGGCTCCGCATGGGCGATGCAGAAAGACAAGGTCAAGATCACGGCGCGCGTCGACGAGGACACGCTCGCCATGAACATCAAGCCGGCGAAGTGAGACGTCATGTTTCCGATCGCGATCGGCATTCACGGTGGCTGCGGCACGCTTGATCAGTCGTTGATGACCGAGGCCGAATGGGCCGAGGCGCGTGAGCATATGGCCAACGCGCTACATGAAGGCTGGAGGCTGTTACGCAAGGGCGCCTCCAGCGTTACCGCCGTCGAAGCGATGGTGATCATTCTGGAAGACAGCTGGCATTTCAATGCCGGCTATGGCGCCGCCCTAAACGCTATCGGCGAACACGAACTCGACGCGTCGATCATGGATGGATCGACACTCGCTGGAGGTGCTGTGTGCGCGGTGCGGCGCATTCGAAATCCCGTAAAAGCCGCACGCGCGGTGATGGAACAAAGCTCCTGCGTACTGATTGCTGGCACTGCCGCCGATGACTTCGCCGAGAGCTGTGGCATCGCTATGGTACCCAACAGTCACTTCACGACTGAACGCCGAGTGGCAGCGCTTGCCTCGCTCAAGGCCAGAGCGGCGAGCGGCACTATCCAGATGGCAAGCGAAGCTGAAAAGCACGGTACAGTCGGCGCCGTGGCGCTCGATCAAAATGGCAATCTTGCCGCCGCAACCTCGACCGGGGGCTTTAACAATAAGCCCGTAGGCCGCGTCGGCGACACACCCATCCTTGGCGCTGGAACCTATGCCCGCAACGGCGTGTGCGCCGTGTCCGGCACGGGGCAGGGCGAGATCTTCATCCGCCGGGCAGCCGCTTACGATGTGGCGGCACGTATGATGTATGCCCGGCAATCGCTGCATGACGCGAGCAATGCGTTGATCTTCGACACGCTCGCATCACACAAGATCGGCGCTGGTATGATCGCTTGCGATGCCCAAGGCAACATCTGCGCCCCGTTCAACACCCTCGGGATGTATCGCGGCTGGGTCGGGCAGGACGGGAAGATGACGGTCGCCACGCACAAACACGAGTATCAACTGGGAACGCTCGCATGAGTAGCGAACCAATCCTGATCTGGGGCGGCGGGGCGATCGGGGGCACACTCGCCGCGTATTGGGCGCGTGCCGGTATACCGGTTCTGCTTGTCGATATTGAAGCGGCTCACGTCGAGGCGTGCGGGACGACGGGCTTGCGGATATTCGGGCCGATCGAAGACTTCACGACCAAAATGCCAGCTTGCCTTCCGGGCGCACTCACGGGCCGGTTCAGCCGTATCGTCCTGGCCGTCAAAGCTCAGGCAACTGCAGGTGCACTGGCGCAGTTGACACCCCATCTGGCGCCGAACGGCTATGTGGTCTCAGCGCAAAACGGGCTCAATGAAATTGCCATCGGGCAGGCAATCGGGTCGGAGCGCACAATCGGCTGCTTTGTCAATTTCGGTGCCGACTGGCACGGGCCAGGTGAAATCCTCTACGGCAATCGCGGTGCTGTCGTTGTCGGCGAGATCGACGGCACGACACGTGCACGAACGCGGTCCCTGCACGCCGACCTGCTGCACTTTGAGCCCGACTCGATCCTGACCGACAACATCTGGGGCTATTTGTGGGGCAAGCTCGCCTATGGCGCGATGCTGTTTGCCACGGCACTGACACCCGACTCGATGTCGGAGAATTTTGCCGACCCGCGCCGCGCCATCGTTTTCGACACGCTGGGCCGCGAGGTAATGGCGGTCGCGGCGGCACGCGGCGTCACGCCGGTTGGCTTTGGCCAATTCGAGCCGTCGGCATTTCTACCGGGTCGGAGCGAATACGGCCGGCAACAGGTTATCGATTGGCTCGCCGACTACACCTCAAAGACCGCCAAGACGCATTCGGGCATCCACCGCGATCTCGCCGTCCGTAAGCGCCGCACCGAGATTGATCCACAAATCGGTATCATCGCAACGCTCGGACGAGAGGCCGGCATCGCCACGCCTGGGCTGTCCAGGCTTGTTGCCCTCATTCACGATATCGAAGACGGGCGCCGCCCGATGGCCTACGAAACCTTTCAGCAATTGATCGACACATGCACATCCGCTTCGACGGCAAAGTTGCGCTCGTAACAGGCGCCGCGCAGGGCATCGGACGCTCGATTGCGCTCGGCCTGCAACGGGGCGGCGCCACCGTTCACGTCGCCGATATCGATGCCATTGGCTGGGCCGCTGCCGAAAATATCGGCAGCCTGCAAAGCCATCGTGCCGACCTGGGCCGCCGTGGCAAAGCGCACGATCTTGTCGACGCCGTACTGAGCGCCGCTGGTCGGCTCGATATCGTCGTCAATGCGGCCGGTGGCGTGCGCGGTCAAACCGGGCAACCGATCGATACGGTCTCGGAAGCTGATTGGCGGGTCATCTTCGAGGCCAACGTCGACAGTGCGTTCTGGCTCGCACAGGCAGCGGCGGCGCCGATGAAGCGCGATAACTTCGGGCGGCTCCTGTTCATTGCGTCGGGCGCGGGGCTGCGCCCGAGCCTGACCGGCATTCAGGCCTATACGTCAGCCAAGCACGCACTGGTGGGGTTGACCAAGCAGCTCAGCCAAGATCTGGCTCGTTTTGGCATCACCAGCAATGCTATCGCACCGGGCTTCGTGCGCTCAAATCCGGCTACGGAGCGGCAATGGGATGCCTACGGATCGGAAGGCCAACGCCGACTTGTCGAGAATATTCACACGCGCCGCACCGGAACAGCGGACGATATTGCGAACGCGGCCCTGTTCCTGGCGAGCACCGAAGCCGCCTGGATCACCGGTCAAATTTTATCGGTCGATGGTGGCCGATCGTGATGAGGATGACGTCATGGCTGTAAAGCAGACGTCACGCGGCCATTATGCCTTGTCCTCATCGAAGCCAAGAAATGTCGTGAAGGCCTCGGGCTTGATCTTCTCCGGCAACAGCTTGTTCTCCGGCGCAGCCGGATCAGCAAATCCGAGTGAGATGCCACACGCCAGCAACTCGCTGTCTTGCATCGGCAGATGACGGCGGATGACTTTGTGATACCAGTTGAAGGCAGCTTGCCCGCACGTGTCTAGTCCCTCACCGCGGGCCCCGACCAGTATGTTCTCGATGAACATTCCGACGTCCATGAAAGTACCGGTCGCCAGGCTGCGATCGAAGGTGACAAACAGCCCAATGGGCGCGCCGAAGAACTTGTAGTTCTCCAGCATCTGCCTCTCGCGCGCTGCCTTGTCTTCACGCCCAATGCCAAGAATTGCGTACAACTCGTGGCCTAGCTTGCGGCGGCGACCGATGAACGGCTCAATCCAGTTGACAGGATAGTAATCGAACTCGGGCAGATGTTGTGCAGGTGGGTCGTTGGCAATGGCTGCCAGGATATCGACCGAGAGCGCCTCCTTCACCGCACCAGCGACCGCATAGACCTTCCACGGTTGAATGTTGTGGCCAGAGGGCGCCATCGCCGCACCTTCGAGAATGCGCATCAAGCTCACGCGTGGCACCGGGGTGGCCAGAAACCGCCTGATCGATTTGCGGCTCATGATGGCATCGTGAACATGCATCGGGAAAAATCCTGATCGAGCGTTAGCTGATAAAACGAACCGCTACTTCACAAACTTGCGGAAATTCGGCTTGCGCTTTTCGTTGAAGGCGTTGACACCCTCGCGGCTCTCCTCGCTCTCATAGTAAAGCTTGAGGGTTTGCATGCCCATGGCGCCGATGCCGCGAATATTCTCGCTGTCGGCATTGAACGAGCGTTTCGCGATGGCGATCGCCGTCGGGCTTTTCTCAACGATCTCGGCGCACCACTTGGCGATCTCGGCATCGAGTTGGTCGTGCGGAACCACGGCATTGACGAGCCCCATGGCAAGCGCTTCCTGCGCCGAATAGCGTCGGCACAAATACCAGATTTCGCGTGCCTTTTTCTCACCGACGATCCGAGCCAGATAAGCCGTGCCGAAACCAGGATCGACCGAACCCATTTTTGGACCGACCTGACCGAAGATCGCTTTTTCGGACGCAATCGTGAAATCGCACATCGTCGCCAGCACGTTGCCGCCGCCGATGGCATAGCCCTGCACGCGCGCGATTACCGGCTGGGGCACATCGCGCAGCAGCGACTGCACCTCCTCGATCGGAAGGCCAATCGTGCCACGACCATCATATTGACCTTCGTGCGCGCTTTGATCGCCACCGGTGCAGAAGGCGCGATCACCGGCGCCACCAAGTACAATGACGCCGACTGATTTGTCCCATCCAGCCTTCCCAAGCGCATGGATCAATTCCTCGCATGTCTTGCCGCGAAAGGCATTCATGACTTTCGGCCTATTGATGGTGATGTGGGCGGCACCGTCGCGCACGTCGTAAAGGATGTCTTCGTAGGTCATGAGTGTGTTCTCGCTTGGATGGCCTATGCGGAAAATCTAGCGATGGGTTGGGTCAGCTCAAAGCCAGCGTTTGCGGCGCCGAAACGATTTCAGATTCTTGAAACTCTTGCGCGCGTGACCGCCGCCACCGAGATAGAACTCCTTGACGTCCTCATTGCTCGCGAGCGACTCGCGCGTGCCGTCGAGTACGATCTTGCCCGACTCCATGATGTAGCCGTAGTCGGCGACGCTCAGCGCCATGTTTGCGTTCTGCTCGACCAGGAGCATGGTGATACCAAGGTCTTTGTTCAGCCGTCCGATGATCGAGAACACCTCCTGCACCAGAAGCGGCGCAAGGCCCATGCTCGGTTCATCCAGCAGCATCATTTTCGGTCGCGCCATCAGCGCACGACCGATCGCCAGCATCTGCTGCTCTCCGCCGGAGAGATAGCCGGCCAGCCCCGACCGCTCCTTGAGGCGAGGAAAATACGAATAAACCCGATCAATATCGGCGGAGACTTCCCCATCGCGCCGCGTGAACGCACCGCAGCGAAGGTTTTCCAAAACCGTCATATCGCCGATGATGCGGCGACCCTCCATCACCTGGAAGATGCCATTGCGGACAATCTTATCTGGCGCTTGATGGGCAATGCTCGCGCCGTCGAACTGGATATCGCCAGCGATGATTTCACCATCTTCGGAACCCAGAAGCCCGGAGATCGCCTTTAGTGTCGTCGACTTGCCGGCGCCATTGGGGCCTAGCAACGTTATGATCTGGCCTTTGGGAACGTGCAGGCTGATACCACGCAGCACCAGAACCACATCGTTGTAGACGACCTCGACGTTCTTGACCTCGAGCAACGGCGCACCGTGCAGGTTCGCTGCCAGTGGCGGTTTTGGCATGATGTTTGCGGCTACAGCGGTCATTGGGACCTCAAGGGATTGGGAGCGGGGGACTGCCCCCCGCTCACCCGTCGACCAGCAATAATCAATCAGTATCCCTGCCAGTTCGGCTTGCGCTCAACCTTGACGTCGCCGGCCTTCTCAATCTTGATCACGCCCTTCTCGACGAGATCAGCGACTTCGCCGACCTCTGTTTCGCCACCAATCTTGGCACGGCCAAGGGTCACGGTGTCGACAGCGCGGTGGTCGGTGCTGGTCCAGGTTGCAGCAGCGCACATGCCGGTGGCTCCATAGGGGACGAAGCCCTTCATGCCTTCCAGCGCTTCCTTGATGCCAGGGCCGTTGAGCTTACCGGCCTTATCAGCGATCTTCATCGCCTCAGCCAGGAACATCACCTGACAGGCGCCGAGTGCATAGGGAAGCGGGCGATAAGCCTTGCCCGTGGTATCGGACATGTTCGAGATTTCCCGCATCACTTTCATACCGGGAACGTCCGAGCCCCATTGCGCCTGGCCAAGTACCCATACGAGGTTGTTGACGCCCTTGCCGACCGCTTTCATGCCAGACTCGTCCATGCCCCAGACATTGGCCATGAACTGCACATTGACGCCGACCGTGGCGCACGACCGCAGCAGCGCGATGTTGGCGCCTGTCGTGTTGGCAAGGAATGCGTAATTGGCCCCCGAAGACTGCAGTGCGAGGCACTGGGCCTTGAAATCGCCGCCCGCCAATGCGTACTGGATCGACGGTACGACATCGAAGCCGGACTCCTTCGCCAACTCTTCGCCCGCCTCCTTCGGGGCCAGCGGATAGGGGTGATTGTCGCCGAGATGAATGTACTTCGGCTTGCCCTGACCGCCCTTCTTCTTCCAATCCTCAGCCGCCCACAGCACCAGTGCACGTGCACCGTCAGAGTAAGAGGCCGCACCGAAGAAGTTGTAGGGCGCTGGCTTAACCTTGCCTTCCTTGGCCTTCGGGCTGATGCCGGTAGGGTCGGTCAAGTGGCCCGAAAACGAGAATGAGAAGTATGGCATCTTGTCTTCGGCGATAAAGCCGACCATGGCCTCCGTGTCGTTGGTGCCGTAGCCCAGGATGGCGATGGCGCCTTCGTCTTTCCATTTCTTGTAGAGCTGGATGGCGCGCTGCGTCTGGTAGCTGTAGTCGACGGTGTCCGCGTCGATCATCTTGCCGTTGATGCCACCATTCTTGTTGATCCAGGCAATAGCGTCGACCTTGCCAGGACCGCTGAACTTGCCTGTGCTCGACGTCGGGCCGGTATAGTCGATCAGATTGCCGACCTTGATCTTTTGCTGTGCCACAGCTGGCATCGCAAACAGCACCGTCGCCGCCGCTGATGCCCATAGTATTCTTGTTATCGTCATGACGCATTCCTCCTTTGGTTTTCTTATCAGTAAGAGAACGGGTAGAGCTTCCAGTATGCCTTGATCTTGCGCCAGCGGGCGGCGAGCCCATCCGGTTCGAAGACCAGGAACAATACAATGGCAAGACCGATCGCCATTTCCTTCATGTAGGCAAGTCCCTCGGTAAAGGCGGCACTCTGGCCGATGCCTAAACCTTGGATCAGCCGCACCATATTCTGCATGAACTCCGGCAAGAACATGATGAATGCGGTGCCCATCAAACTCCCCATGATCGACCCCAGACCACCGATGATCACCATGGCCAGGAAGTTGATCGACAGCAGGAGGTCGAACGCCTCGGCCGACACGAAGCCGGTATAATGCGCCATCAGAGCACCGGCGATGCCAGCATAAAATGACGAAATTCCGAACGCCAGAATGCGGTAGTAAGTGAGGTTGATGCCCATGATTTCGGCCGACAGATAATGGTCGCGCACCGCCACCATGGCCCGACCATCACGCGTCCGCATCAGGTTGGCCGCGAACACGTACATCAGCACGAGATAGAACAGCACAACGTAGTAATATTTTCTGTCGCCCGACAGCGTCAACCCGAACAGCGAAAACGAGCTGGCACTGGCACCAGCCGCACCGCCTGTAAACCACGACGCCCGACTGAAAAAGTCCTGCAGCACGAACTGCGACGCGAGCGTCGCAATCGCCAGATACAAGCCCTTAAGGCGGGCAGCTGGCAACCCGACCAACACACCGATCAGCGCCGTCACCACCCCGGCCAACGGAATACTCAGCGCAACCGGCACGCCATGCTTTCCGGAGAAGTACGCGGAGGCGAATGCGCCGAAGCCGAAAAATGCCGCGTGACCGAGGGAAATCTGGCCAGTGAAACCGACCAGAATATTCAGCCCCAAGGCCGCGATACCATAAATCGCTATCTGGATAATCAACGCCAGCCAATACGACGCGACAAACGTCATGCCTGCGATCTGCAGTGGCAGCACGCACAAC
>JANNRP010000314.1:0-2743 GCA_031401535.1 Hyphomicrobiaceae bacterium
TCGCCCACCATATAGCGATGTTTGGCAAGATGGGCGTCCAGGATACCATAGTGCCGTTCCGCTTCGAACTGGTAGCGATTGAGTGCGTAAGGGATTTTTTCCGGAGCGTAGACTTTAAAGTGGACTGCCTGGCCGCCAAACGGGCCGAGGCCTGACGCAATGAACATCATCCAAGACAGCATCTCGCCACGAGCCTTCGGCGTATTCGGCGGCATGAATTGCCCCGTCTTCTCGCCCAGATAAAGCAGGATGGCGCTGCTATCGAATACCACCGCGTCCCCGTCGACGATCGCTGGAACCTTGGCGTTTGGATTGATGGCCAAATAGTTCGGCGAATGCTGATCGCCCTTGCGCGTATCCACCGGTATGGCTTCGTAGGCCGTGCCGCTTTCCTCCAGGAATAGCGCGATCTTCATCGGGTTAGGCGCAGTGCTGTAGTAGAATTTTAGCATGATTGGCTCCCTCGCCATGTCGGTGATGTTCGGTTTGTTGCCGCAGAATTGTCAGTAGTGGACCGTGCAAATCTTTGCCACTGATGAGATCCATACCACAGGCGAGCATCTATTCGGCTGGCGGCTCGAACAATCGGAGCTTTGCCGAAATTCCGACCGCCCACGCAGTCCGCAGCCGCTCGTAGGTCTTCCAGTGCATGCCCTTCGGTTTTTCGGGGAATGGATCGTCCAGTCTGGCCTTGGCCCCGAGCCGATCGCGGATCTTGAGGGCGTGCGTGGCGGCACGGCCGAATGCGGGTTCGTACTGCGTTTCGTACTTGAGGCGATGGCAGCCGCGACACCGGAAATAGCCGCCACCGTGCAGAATGCGGCATCTGTTGCCGCACGACAGGGAACAGGGCTGCCGTAGCCTTGCCGGTCCCACCGTTGCCGGTTCAGCCTCGCGTGTGCGGTGTCACCGGCAGTGGGAAACTTGCATGTGGACGGCCCCCTCTGTGATTCGTTCCAACGATCACCCTATGGCACTTCGATGCCGGGAGCGGGCGCCGTCCGCCTCATCAGTTTCGCACCGGCGATGACACTGCGGCCGGACAGTGCAGAATAGGCAATTGTAGTCAGCTGGAGAGCCTTACGGGTTAGCTGCGCGTTCCTTCCTCAATGATTTCGACAATGCGCGACAAGTCTTGCTGTGCCCGGCTCTGAAACACGCCGTGCTTCATGACAAGCCGCACTGCTTGGCAGACCCACATCGGAACTCCGAGTTCTTCTCCTTGCTCAATTGCCAGATCTACGTCCTTCATGAGGATCTCAATTGTTGCGCCAGAGTCAAATGTGCGTGGGACAACAGACTGCGGGAATAATTGCATCGTTGCAAAATTGCGCCCGGTCCCGCTGTTGAGTATTTGGAGCATGGCATCGTCCGGCACACCGGCCTTACCCGACATCGTCATGGCCTCCGACGTAGCAACGATTGCCACGGCATAGAGCAAGTTATTTATAAGCTTCATAGTCTGCGCTGCACCTGGCTGGTGGCCGGCAACTACGATCGACTTTCCCCACAATTGAAATACAGGCATCAATCTGGAAACTTCGGCCGGATCGCCTGACACCATGACGGCCAGCGTACCTGCTTTGGCACCACTGGCGCCGCCACTGATTGGAGCGTCAACAACTGAAACCCCGATCGCCGTGCATTGTGCCTCTATTTCACGAATGAAGGGCCCACCGACCGTGCACGTGTTGACTAGCGTCTTCATTGCCTTGCCGGCGAGTAAGCCGTCTGGGCCGGCTAGCGTGCGACGGAAGATATCAAGTGTGGGCAACGAGATAATGACCGTCTCGCACGCGTCAGCCAGCGCCTTGGGGGAGGTGGCCTTTCGCGCCTGACGTTCGACTAGCGGCAGAATGGCCTCGTCGCGAACATCGTAAACCCAGAGTTCGTGGCCAGCATCGAGCAATTTGCTTGCCATTGGTTGGCCCATATTGCCGACGCCGAGATAGCCAATGCGCATCGCTTTACTCCCTGGTGTCTGATGTCTCGGTTCGGCCATCAACTCGGGGACAATGCCCGTGACTGTTGCGTTGCTGACGCGCCCACGAGTTCGAAGTGCTCGACGTACGGCGGCTTCGCGAAGTATTCGCTGACCAGCGAGCGCCATTCCGCGAACAGGGCGGAACCGCGAAATGCCACGGTGTGATCCTCCAGCATCTCCCAACTCAGAAGCAGAACATACCGATCGGCGGATTCGATCGAGTGCCGAAACTGGTGGCCGCGAAATCCTTTGGCCTTGGCGAATATCGTGTCCAGCGCAAGGCCGACCGCCTTTTCGAAGTCGGCCTGCTGGCCTGTCTTGACGTGGATGTCCGCGATTTCCAGAATCATCGTCTTTCCTTTCGCGAGTTCAATTCGATCGTCGGCAGTTCGAGCGCCTCACCGCCGGGGTACATGCAGACTTCAGATGGTCATCTCTGTCGATATCCAGTCTGTGACAGACGTGTAACGCGGTACCCAACCCAGCTCACGTCGTGCTCTGGTGCCTCTGACACGACTGTTGCTGCCGAATGTAAAATAGGCTCGCGCGTGCCCCCAACTCTCAGCTGCCGTCTCAATCGGCAGTCTTTCAGTGGCGGCCAGTCCAAGTCGTTTGGTAAGCGCATTGCCGAGTTCGAGAAATGAAGCTTCACCGCTCTCGGCAAAGTAGAACGCTCCCGCTGGGGCGTTTCTCACGGCTAGCAGATAGAGTTCGACCACATCATCGATGTGCACGTTCGACCACGTGTTGAGCCCCGCG
>JANNRP010000315.1:0-28251 GCA_031401535.1 Hyphomicrobiaceae bacterium
ATCTGAAGACCCGTGATCCGCAGTTCCTGGTGATCATGCAGAATGCCGAGGTGTTGCTCGAACATCCCGAACTGGTGGCGGCGATCGACGGTGTTGCCAAAGAGGAGTTGGTGTTCGGTCTCGAAGCGCCCGAAAAGAAAAACGCTGCGGACGAGATCGAATTCTCCCGTGAGTTGCTCGATCGGATGAAGCGGGCCGGAAAGCCGGTATTTGTGGTCGAGTACCTGAACAATCGCGGCAAAATCACCGACGCCGCCCGATCGGTGGCTGACTGCGGCTACGTCCTCTACATTGCGAACAAGGATCGTGAATTGAAGCGGCTCACCTACGAAACACTTGAAGCATGAGTGGCGACGGGTTGCGTTAGCGCAGCGCGCGCCGCCGGATCCAAAGGCGCACGCCAATGGGCAAAAACGAGCGGCGGGATCCTGTCGCCTCCCGAATCGTCGGGTTGTTGCCGATAAAGGTCAGGAAATTGAGGTTCATGAACGTCCGGTCGGCAAGCACAAAGGCGATAAAGCTCGAAACCAGGCAGGCCAGGAAATATCCGACACCGTAGTAGTCCTCCCCGTACTGGATCGTGATCCAAGTGAACCCCCAGCTTGATGCAAAGAACACAATCTGGAGCACTAGATAAAGGCGGCGCCGATCGAAAAACAGTAGGATCGATGTCGACGCGATGAAGATGAATTGGAACACCGCGCCCAATGCACCGAATCGCAAGATGGCAATCTGGCTGAACTGCAGGTTCAAAAGTTCGACGATGGCGGGCGCACTCAGAATCAAGACGGCGCAAATTCCAACCTGGGCAATAGTGATCAACGTCAGATTGTCGAGCGTGAAACTCGCTAGTCGCGCTCTGGCACCTTCAATCTGGCCGATCGTGCCGTGTGACCTGATCGTTGCATAATACTGCTGATAGCGATCAAAAAACTCCGTCTCCAGCTTCATCACGAACGCGGCGAGGGATGGGATGATGACCAGCGAGGCAATGAACATGGCGCTATCATAGAGTGGCGCGTGGATCAGCCCCGCATTCACAGTCTCGCCAATGCTCGAGTTCCAGAACACCCACTTATCGACCCATACGCCGGCCGTACCGAGTAAGGCGCCAAGCGCCAGATGCCAATATTGGCGTGCGCCAATCCAGATTTCCACAACACCGGCGAATGGCGCGCCCAACGCCTGTGGGAACGTCACTAGGATACGCCGTGTCAGTCCTAAAAATGTTAGAGTCAAGCCCAACAGGAAACCGCTGATCATACCGACAGGCCCCAGATCCTGAAGGGCAGCAAGCACACTACCAACGAGCGCCACGAGCAGTCCGGCCACGAATGACCAGGTAACCCCAGCGTAGTCTCGCACCGCGCCGCAGAAGCACAAGGCAACCCAAATCAATGCAACCAGCAACGACATGGATGCGAGTGCCAACGCAATGGGTGTTGGCAGTGGGAAGATCAACCACAAAGCCACAACCCCGACACCGGCGCAGATCAAGGCCCACGCGAAGGCGCCAAACAGCAACCCTGGAATGCGCTCCGGTTGCTTCAACCAAAGCGCGTCCGCGACACGGCGCGTGGCGACGATGGTCACAGGTGCCGTCAACACCAGTGAGACAGCAAAGGCGTAGATTACGACGACACGGAATGAGCCGAGTGTGGCTTGCCCCACCAACTGCTCTGTCAGCATGGTAATGGCCGCAAGGCTGAAAATAGTGAACAACCACGGGCCTGCAGCAATCACAGCTGCATGCCCGGCCGCCGCCACGACCGAAGAAATGGTCTCTTGACGGCTCAAGTGGCGAAGTTGAAATCCAATGCCTGCCATGGGAGATCTAACCTTCAGTCGGGGGCACGATCGGTGCTGCTGACGGTGCAGCGATCAATCGACTGTAGAGCTTCGAGTATGATGCGACTGCCTGCGCCGACGTGTAGCTTTCCGCCACGCGCTTCTGCAGCGTTTCGCCATAGGTGCGGCGCTTGACGGGGTCGAGTAACAGTTGACCAACGGCGTTGGAAATCTGCTGCGGCGCGACGAGATCCGTAATGATACCACCGGGGCCAAGTGGCGGCCATTCATCGGACCGACCCTCGATGATCTCGCGACACGATCCGACGTTGGTTGCCACGAACGGAATGCGTGCCGCGCCTGCCTCCAGGATGACGAGGGGCTGGCTCTCGCTCAGGCTCGTCAGGACACACACGTGGATTTGGCTCATATAGTCGAGAATATTGACCGTGCCGGTGAACTCTACAGTTTCCTCCAATCCAAGGTCGTGCACGAGGGTGGTGCATTCGGCAAAATACTCGGGGTCCTCGTCCGTAGGTCCCAAAATGAGCGCACGCACATTGGGTACAGTTGCCTTCAAGTAGTGCGCGGCGGCGATAAATGACTTCACGTCCTTGATCGGCACGACGCGTCCGATGAGCGCCATGGTTGGACGAAGGTCATTCGCGGCCGTAGCGACGTTTGAGAACCGCGCCAGATCGATGCCATTCGCGATTACCGAGAGTTTTGCCGGGTTGGCGCCAAGCATGCGTTGTGCGCGCTGATTGTCGTCATATAGGGTGACGATGTCAGTGCACGCATCGTAACAAGTGCGCGCGTAGGCCTCGAAGGCGTTGATCCACATGTCACGCAGATCGAGGCGGGGATCGTCAAGGGCGTGACCTTTGTCGACGGTATCAGCGACCCAATCGGCCATTAATAGCTCGATGCGGCGCTCGTTAGTGTAGATGCCATGCTCGGTAAGGACCGCAGGACGACCTGTTTCGAGGGCAGCGCGAGCAGCAAGTATACCGGCGTAGCCGGTCGAAATGGTATGATAGACCCGTGCAGGTGGGAGTGGGAACTCCAAGGTGGCAAACAGGCCACCGAGCAGTGCACGCCAAGCCCAGAAGAAGTGCAGAAACGAGCTGTATGGCATGCGTTGCGCGTACATACGGCGCACGATGTCCCAGGCAACCGGTGAATTAAATAGAACCGAAGCCGGAAGGACGCGTCGCAGTGCCTGAAGTTGAATGGCGACTTGCGCCAGACTAGCTGAGCCTCCATGCATGGAAAACGCTGCAAGTGCCTCTGCGAAATCATCAGTGCCTGGTGGCACCCGCAGCCGTGTCACTGGCGACGCGCCAAAATTCTGCAGATAGACGTGCTGAAACGAAACGACATTGGTCGGCAGTTGATAGCGCGGGGGCTGATCTGTTGGTCGTGGCCAGAGGGCGACAATCGAAAAGCTCGTCCCGGGTTGTGACTTGATCAGCCAGTCGATCCAGGCCGATACCCCGCCAGGGATATAGGGATAACAGCCTTCAACAATAATGCAGACATCGGCGGCAGCTACCCGTTGTAGCTTTTGTGCGATTGGCCGCGCCATTACAGCAGCCTCCGGCTGCTGCCTGTTTCCGGTCGGCGGATGCTGTAGAGCCCATGTCCCAGCAGTCGTGTCAGTCGCCGTGATACGCGCAAGGCCTTAAACTGACCTAGGCTCAGTAGTTGCCCCTCGCTCACATCGCGCTGGAGTGGTGATGATGGAACAAAGCGCCGCCAGGCGGCAGTATCGGTGACTGTGGTTGCGGCTGCCCGCTTAAGCAACAATTTTTCAACAACGTCGGCCCGCAAGCGGTCGCTTTCATCCAGCAGTCCGGATGCGGCGCACATCTTCATGTCAGCTGCTAGCGTTGCGATGCTATCGCCTGTCACCGATTCGGCCGATGTAGCGGCCTTGTCGACCCGTGCGCGGAGCAGCGGGCGGATGCGCGTGGCCACCGCCGCCGCTTGCACACGAATGATCGGCTCCGGGCTCTTCAATGCAAGAAGGAGTGCGGGCAGATAGTCGGGATGAAATTTCCGAGCAATAATGCCGAGGGCGGTCTGGCGGTCGGCCAGGTTGCCCGATTGCATGACGGTCGCAAACGATCGGTCCGTTACGGTTGCCAAGTCGGGCGTGCGACCTGTGGCGACAGCATCGCACAGTAAAGTCACGTCATCGACATCGATCGACAATGCGATGCGCTCATACCATGCCGACAATAATGCCTGATCTTGGCGTGGGCGGGACGCAAGTTGCATGAGTAGGAGCGTGCCGGCTGCGCCAATCGGGCCGGTTGCCGCTACCGCGATCAACGTCAACATAGGGCTCAGAGTATTGCCGCCACGGTGGCCGACGGTCACGGCCCGTACTCCAAGTAATATGACAACGATCGCATGTGCGCCGAGGAACATCATTGGGTTGATCCGGCCAGTCGTGATGATGACTAGCATCGCAGCTTCGATTACCAGCGCCGCCAATGCCGCCAACCCATGGTCGGAGAATGCCCCACGAACCGCAACGCTGCTGCTCGTTTGTGCATTGTCTTTGGCATAGGGCATCGAGGCCGATCTGTTTGCTGGCAACACGGCGACTGCCATCTCAACCGCCCATCCGGCTCATGGGCTTCGCACCGTTTCCCGCCGCACCGCCACGCATCCATTGCAGTCGGCGTAAAAACCGTGCGCCACCTTGAACGGGGCTATGCTTTGTCACCATCGGGGAAGGCTGTTGCTGCTCGCGATTGATGGAGCCGTTGTTATCGGAGCTGTGATCACGGGTATTGGCGAGTGCTGGTGCGAATGCCGCTGCTATAACATGCAAGACAGGCAAGGTCGTAGCGCCAAGCCAACTCGCCTCGATGGCCTCGACCTTGATCATACCGATAGTTCGACCGCCCTCTGCATCGTTTGACCTATTAATATCTACGACAGGCACTGCGGCAAGGCCTTGCCCATCAAGCCATCGCTCCCCGTCGGGCGTGAGCACCGAAACTGCGAGTCGCTGATTTACCACTGCTTCGTACAACACATCGCTCGACGAATAACTGCTGCGGTGCGTGGGGTTCACGCCACCACCGGATGTAGCAATCGGACGAAGGTTGGAGCCGTCACGGACTAACAGCGTCGCGTGGGCATTGGGCAACGCGAGCTGCATCACGTCGCCAAAGATCGTGCCTAAGTCGTGTGTCTGCAACTGGGAAATGCGGTGCAGCCCGTCAAGAAGCAATAGCGCGTCCGGCTCACGACGACCGGCGAGCCGTCGCTCCAGCGCATCGCAATGGGTACGCAGATTAGCCGCATGATCGGCGATCGCCGCACGTTGGCTTGATAAAAGAACCACCTGTTGTGCCAAATTCTGTTTGGCTGCGATCTGCCGCATCCGGAATTGACCGAGTAACACGGCCGCACCGATCCATAGGATTGGCTCGATCCAGATTTTCAGGAAGTACGTGAAAAAGCTGTCGCTGGTTGATTGCTCCGGAAACCCGTTGAATGCTGTCAATGCTATGGCAATTGTGGCTGCCAGGAGCCCACTCACGGTCCCATACTGCAAGCTCAACAACAACACTGGAATCCAGAAGGGATGTGGCCGGATTTCGTATAGATCGACGGTTGGCACGGCCCAACCGAAGGCTAGGATGGCGCCGAACGCCAGTACTATTTCCACAACCGCCGTAAACGGCGGAAGCACGGGTGGACGCACACTGGCTGTGGCTTGCGCATAACTGTCGGGTATGGCGCGCAGCAACTGTTTCAATTTGCGTATCTCCAAGCGTTGTGGAGCATTATAGCGACTTGGTCCGGATATCAGATGCTTGGCCTTGGCACCAGCACTGCGCGGGTGAAGGTCCGATTATCCACCACCACTGTTAGGCACGACCGATTGCTGTTTCTGTAGGCTTGCAGGCAGCTGTTTGCCCTTTATGCCGGGTGAGAGTTGCACACTGCGGATGCGGGTGCGGCGAACCTTCTTGGCCGTTCGCCGGAGTATCGGCTGCACAATCACAGACCTTTGGGATTGCACTTCAGCAAACGCCACTTGCGGCGGAGATTCAACGCCGAGTTGGGCCAGCGCCACACTGGCAGCCTTGGCTTGACCCGTTCGAGTCATGAGCTTTGCCCATAAGGAAAGTCGCCATTCATCGAGATCGTCGACAGCCACCTGGGATAGCAGCACCTGAGTGGTGCCTTGAATCCCGCGTTGCATTGCAACGGCTGCACCCAACAGGGGATTGGCGGCAAGCACGCGTGGTTCGATGGCAGACCGTACGATATCAAATTCTGGTTGCATTCCAACCGCAGCCAGTGCTTCGGCCAGACTGACGAGATCGGTTTGTTGCAGCTTCCCGACCCCATATCGTTTTGCCCCGACGAGGGCGTTCTCAGGGTCTTCCGCGTCGAGGGAGGCGATGATAAACCGCGAAATCAGATCAGGGGTATTGAACCGCGCTTTTTCGATCCACCCACGTAAATACGATCGCGCCGCCGTGGGCTGGCCTCGGTCGAGCATCAATTCGGCAACGCTCAACGAAACGGCATCACCCGGCACTGAAATTTCACGCGCCAGTTCAATCGCCATGTCATGGCGATTGTCGTTGGCCATCATATCGATCAGCGATAGCGCGAGCCCCAGGTCACGAGCGCCGGTCAGCCAGCGTGTGGCGCGACGATGTGCCTCGCGAGGTTGGTCAATTTCGAGCAGCGTGGCAAATAGCTGAGTACGGTCGCGCTCCGACTTCAATCGGCGTAAATCGTCCACCCCCCGCAATAGTGCGGAGGCCTGCACAAGATCGCCATCGACCGCAACGAGGGAGGCCAGTCGGACGATGTCATCGGGGCGGCGAAAGCCGCGGGTGCGGCACAACTGAATCGCAGCCTGCTCTTCGGTGATCGCTGCATTGCGGCGATGAATGCCGATCAGCTCCTTGCACGCGTCCTCCGAATACTTCAGCGAAATTTGGGCATTCAGCGCGCGCACGTAGGCGGGCTCGTCTTGTGATTGTTTGTAGAATGACGCGGCACGTTTCTGGACGTTGGGATCGCGCGGACGAGTTTCAATCAATAATCTCAATACGTCTCGCGCTTCGTCCAGTTGCCCGAAGTGCTCATACAAAGCGCCAAGCTGATAGAGCGTGCGGGCTGTCCGATCTCCGCGTTTGAAATTGCCCTCAAGAATATCGCGGGCCTGCAAGGAATGGCCGTCACGTTCAAGCATGGCGATGCGTTCGACCTGCCCCGGTAGCAACTCATATCCGATGCCGAGCGCACTGGCGAATAGTACGCTCATGACAACCCAGTATCCTGGGATCCGCCGCCGTAGGGCGTTTGCGGCCAACGCCGGGTTAGTCATGGCATTCAAACCTCAGGTTCAGAGGTTCGTTGGCAGATGCCTCGATGCGCACCTTGAGAAGGCCGGTGGCATCGGCCCAGCGAATCTCCTCTGATAGTCTCACGCCCCTCCGTTCGGTTGTAATCCGCATTGCTCGATTGGGGCGAAACTGCCAAGTCATCTCGCCCGGTCCAAAGCCCTGCGCATCGATCGAAAAGCCACATGGCTGGTCAATCCGATTTGAAAAAGTCCACCGCGCTGATAGCAGGCTTGCCACGGGCGCATCGCCTACCGGTTCGACGGGATCGGTTCGTGTGGCGAGGGTGACGATCGGGCGCGCAATTGCTGAATCAAGCGCAACATACAAGGCGCTCTGATGTCGGTTGGAGCCTAAAACACCAAGACTTTTGCTCATGTCTACGAGTAAACCGTCGGCGTCATCGAACCGCACCGTTTCCAGCGTTCCTCGGTTGACGATGGCCCATGACATTATGTCGATCTGCTCGATCTCGACACGGAAAAAATCGTCCGCGATGCCAGCGTAACGTGACGTAGTCACCGGGATGACATCTGACGTACGTGCTAGATTTACGAAGTGCTTGATCGACGCCAGGGCCGCCGGTTTCTCACCCGAATACATATGATAATAGAGATTGAAAGGTTTCAATCGACGTGGAGTCTCGGTGTTGTCGAGGGTGTGCTCCAGCATGAAGAAGCCGTAGTAAGGCCCCAGCCAATCATTAGTGTAGGTGTTCTCGTTGCTGTTTGCGGCGAAAATCTGCCGTTGACGTCCAACCGGCCTGGAGATGGGCGGCACATAAAATACCGATGGGTACTCTTTATCGAGACGGCTATCGCCGCCGTTGATATTTCGCACGCCGGCCGCTCGGGTAGCCGCAATAGCACCTTCGAACGGCGTGGTATCGCCGCTCCACAAATAGAGCATTGCCTTCTTACCTGGTGGACTGAGGCTTTCAGCCAAGGCGAGGGCTCCCTGAACCTCTTTCGTTAGATCGAATGGATCTTTGAGGTAGGTACGCGGCAGATCACTGGATCCGGCAATATATTTGTTGGACTTGTCGGCCGTCATGGTTTTACCAGCCGACTTGAACATGGCGCCACGTACTCGTTCGAGGACTGACATCGGCGGCTGGGCAGCCATTTCGATCAACTTGACTTCCTTCGATCGATCATACGTTTCGTAGAATTTCCAATCGAACGGATGAGAGTAGGTGTGACTGGCGATCTCCACTTGCGGCAATGCGTAAATTTTTCGCGCCACGTCGCGGCCGACGAGCGTGCCTCCAAGATTCGGAATGACATCGCCGGCGATCACTCCAACCGAAACCGGCAGATCCGGATAAGGCTCGATGACCTCGCGGCGGATCACCTCGGCTGATAAAACTTGACCCTGGCGGAACCCCTCGATCTCGGAGACATTGTTCCAGCCATCGCCGTCGACGTGGCTGAAGTACATGCGGCGCCCCGAAATTGTTGTCACGTCGGGAACCGGCAGGCGCTCGTCTCCAAATGCCTGTTTGAAGAACACGAATGGATTTAGCGTCCAACGGACTCGCTCGGTATTTGGCTCATAGTAGATTGTATACTCATCGGATGCGTAGCCGCCGCCTTTGCTGGTTGTGACCAGAGCGGCGTTGATTTCACCGTGACGGTTTGCTGACTTGGCTCCGAAGTGGACGGTGGATTTGCCCGGAATCGCGTTGAACACCCTGAAATCCGGCAACGCCTTATCGATAGGCCTTTCGAATCCCATCATTGCGGTATCGACGTTCGTCAATGAAAGCTTGTGAGTAACGGCGACAAACTGGTTGGTAGGTTGCAGACCTATGCGAGCCAGGATCCGCGTCATCAACGCCATGGCGCTGACGGGCTCCGGCGGCGCCATTTCGGCCAAAAACACATATTTGAGACCGATGGCAGTCACTTGATCCAGCCAATTGAGATAGGACTCCACAGGAATGATCGGTTCTATGAACCATGTTAGGAGGCCGCGGTAACGGTCGGTGTCAGTCGGCGTGGGCAGTGGACCGTTCACGTCAACATAGGTTATGCGGTAGCCGAGCCAATTAAGTGGCATCTCGGTAAACTGATGGATCCGGGTCGTTTGCGGGGTCTTCTCGTGTCGGCTGTCATAGAGTGCCAGAATTTCGCGTCGCACGTTGCGGCCAGAAAATTCCACGTCGAGCGCCCATGCCGACCGTGCAGAAGCACTGATCGTCAGCAGCACGATAGCCAATAGACCAAGGCGGTAAAGGTTAGCTGCCGAAAACATTGGGCTCAAGCGTTGGATTTGCACGGCGTTCCGATGGCGATCAGTCGGCGTTTGGTATGCCCTAAATGCGGCTCGACTGGAACACCCTCGTGCAACCACCCTTGAAGAATCCGCAGCGGCGACTGCAATCGAACTTTGCCGATGGAAGCAGCCGTATTACACCCACCGTCGCGACACCGTGTCTCTGCCATGATTGTGGTAGCCCCTTCGGACCAGAATGCTGCGGAGCTCATCGATGCGTCTTGCAATGCTGGCACGCAATGCTGCCCTCTATTCACATCAACGGCTCGTGGCCGCAGCGCGGGCACGTGGGCACGATATTGATGTGATTAATACGCTCCACGTCCACATGAATATTACGTCGAGCCGTCCAACCTTGCGCTATAACGGCAAGACACTACCGATCTATGATGCAGTAATCCCCCGGATTGGTGCGTCCATTACGCACTATGGGTTAGCCGTGCTGCGGCAGTTCGAGATGCAAGGCGTCTATCCGTTAAACGAGAGCGTCGCCATCGGCCGCAGTCGGGACAAACTCCGAGCCTTGCAACTGCTGGCGCGCGACGGCATCGGCTTGCCCGTAACGGCGTTTGCGCATGGTCCCCGCAAGGCCGAGGATGTGATCAAGGAAGTGGGTGGCACGCCGGTGGTGATCAAGCTGCTGGAAGGCACGCAAGGCATGGGCGTCATCCTTGCCGAGACCGAAGCCAGCGCCAAGTCGATCATCGAAGCGTTCAGCGCAGCAAACGTCAATATTATGGTGCAGGAGTTTATCCGCGAGGCGGGTGGCAGCGATATTCGCGCATTCATCGTTGGCGACAAGGTCGTGGCCGCTATGAAACGGACTGGCAGCAAGGGAGAGTTTCGCTCCAACCTGCACCGGGGTGGCAAGGGCGAGATCGCGACGTTGACGCCCGAGGAAACCGATACGGCATTGCGGTCGGCGAAAGCGCTGGGGCTCAATGTTTGCGGTGTTGACATGCTGCGGTCGCGACGCGGGCCGGTGGTCATGGAGGTCAACTCCTCGCCCGGCCTCGAAGGCATCGAAAAGGCTACTGATATCGACATTGCCACGTCCGTGATCCAGTTTCTGGAGCGGCACGCACGGCATGGCGAGACCGAAACCAAGGGTAACGGCTAGTCAACAGATGGAATCAGAAAGGGACCAGGCTTGTGAATTTCACTGAACATGCCGGCAAGGCTGTGCTGGCCAAGGCAGGGATTGCTATTCCGCAGGGCATCATCGCGCGCACACCTGACGACGCAGCGCAGGCGGCTGTTCGGATCGGCCATTGCATCGTGAAGGCTCAGGTGCCTGCTGGTAAGCGCGGCAAGGCGGGCGGCATCAAGCTCGCAGCCACGCCGGCTGAAGCTAAGGCTCACGCTGGCACGATCCTTGGCATGGAGATCGGCGGCTACCCGGTCGAAAGTGTGTTGATCGATCCTCAGATCGAGATTGCGCAGGAATTCTATGCGGCCGTATTGAACGACTCCGAGTCTAAGAACCCGCTGCTGTTGTTTTCGGCCGAAGGTGGCATGGACATCGAGGAGATCGTGGCGCAGCGGCCCGACAGCTTGATCTACATGCCGTTTGACATACGCGAAGGGTTGGGTGAGGGCGAGATTGAGGCTAATCTGGCGGCGTCCGGTCTTGTAGAGTTTGCGTCGCCACTTTCGCTTTTGCTGGCAAAATTGTGTGCAGCGTTTGTCGCGCACGACGCCGAACTTCTTGAAATCAATCCACTCGTGGTGACGAGTCGTGGCGACTTGCTGGCGCTCGACTGCAAGTTCACGCTGGACGACGGGGCAACGTCCCGGCATGAAAGCCTGGCTCAGACCGGCACATCGGATCGTCTGACGTCGCTCGAACAACGTGCCCAGCAGCTTGGGTTGAAGTTTATTGAACTCGACGGCAACGTTGGCGTGCTTGCGAATGGCGCCGGGTTGACCATGACGACAATGGATGCAATCCGGCATTTCGGCGGGGAGCCCGCGAACTTTCTTGAGATTGGTGGAGAGAGCTATACCAAAGCCAAGCCTGCACTCGAACTGGTGCTGGCAAATCCAAAAGTGAAGGCATTGTTGGTGAATTTCTGCGGCGCGTTTGCGCGCACCGACGTGATGGCCGAGGGCGTGGTTTCGGCCTGGCTCGCTTTGAAGCCCGCTATTCCAGTGATTTTCACCATTCACGGCACCGGCGAGGACGAGGCGATTGCCCTGGTAAAGGCGCGACTGGGGATCACGCCGCACGATTTGATGGACGATGCCGTCAAGGCGGCGGTTGCGGCAGCGACCGGAGCAACGCCATGATTATCCGTGGCAGTGATCGGGTACTCGTCATGGGTGGTACCGGCAAACAGGGCTCGTTCTGGGCTGAAAAAATGGCAGCCTACGGCACCAAGATCGCCGGTGCGACGAACCCTAAACGCGCGGGCGAACAGCACATGGGCCTTCCGGTATGGGCAACGGCATCCGATGCGACCAGAGAGGCGTCGGCGCATATTGATGCGGCCGTTCTGTTCATACCGCCATTCGGCGTCAAGGCCGCATTGCTCGATGCGGTTTCAGCCAACATTCGGAAAATTGTCTGCTTGACCGAGCATGTTCCGGTTCATGACACCATGTATGCGTTGGCCGCTGCCAAGGAGCGCGGCTGCCAGATCGTCGGACCAAATACGGCGGGGCTGGTAACAACGGGTGCGTGCTTCGTCGGCTTTATGCCAGCCTTCAACTCGCGCGTATTCAAGCCAGGACGCATCGGCGTCGTCTCGCGTTCGGGCTCATTGGGCACGCTCGTATGCCTCAACCTCGTGCAGGCGGGACTTGGTATCTCATCGTTCATCGGTATCGGTGGTGATCCGATCATCGGCACCACGACACTGGATGCCTTGCGGACGTTGGACCAGGACCCGGCGACGGACGCCATTGCACTTGTCGGCGAGATTGGTGGTGCGATGGAGGAGGCGGCTGCGGTTTATGCCGCCACAATGAAAAAGCCGGTCGCAGCCTTTATCGCCGGTGCGGCATCACCGCCGGGCAAAAAGATGGGTCATGCGGGTGCAATCGTGCTTGGCAACAAAGGGTCATATTCGGCCAAGAAATCAGCGCTGGAGGCGGCTGGCGTGACCGTGTGCCCAACGCCCAATGGGATTGCTGCCGTGCTCAAGGAGCGGTTGATGCATTAACACCTTGTTTACCGGCTTGCAGGCTTTAGCGGTCCGTTGACTTGGGTTTACGGACGTTAACCGGTAAACTCCGCATTGTGTTCAATTTGTGCGGATTTCTTCACCATCATGCAACGGCGCAATCCAGAGCTGGCCACCTTGCGCCCACTGCGTGTCGGCCTCGACGGCACGCTTGTGCGGACCGATCTGTTCATCGAAGCGCTGCTGCAACTTATCAAGCGTGATCCCCTGGTGGTGCTCTGGATTCCATTCTGGATTTGGCGTGGATTTGCAATGTTCAAGCACGAGATTGCTATTCGCCAGCCGCTTGATCCCGCGACGCTCCCCTATGACACCGCATTGCTGGAGCAACTCAAAGCGGAGAAAATGGACACCCGAAGGATCGTGTTGGTGTCTGCAGCCGATCGCGTGCAAGTGACTGCCATCGCCGATCACCTCGGAATCTTCGATGAGGTGATCGCCAGTGACCATTCCGACCGCTCAGGCGATGATACGACGAGCGGTCCACTGGTCACGCGTTTTGGCACCGGCGGCTTCGATGTTGCCGAACCATCGTCCAAGTCATCGACGTCATGGAAACCGTACATCAAGGCGCTGCGTCTGCATCAGTGGATGAAGAACGGGCTGGTGTTTGTGCCGTTGCTGCTGGCGCATAAGATGTTCGAGGGAGCGGCTGTTCTACAGGCTTGCCTTGCCTTTCTGGCCTTCGGGTTCACCGCGTCCGCAGTCTACGTCATCAATGATCTGGTCGATCTCAAGGAAGACCGCGCGCATCCGCGCAAGAGGCTACGCCCATTCGCGTCCGGTGCTGTACCGCTGCCGCATGGGCTGTTGATGGCGCCGGCACTGCTTGCTGTCTCGGCTTTTATCTGCCTCGCCCTGCCCCTGCCGTTTGCCGGCGTACTGGCAACCTACTTCGCCGTAACGCTCGCCTACTCGTTCTTCTTCAAGCGGACGATGCTGTTCGATGTGCTCGTGTTGGCCGGTCTCTACACCTTGCGCATTATCGCGGGCTCGGCCGCTCTTGCGATCCCGCGCTCGTTCTGGCTGCTCGCCTTTTCCGTGTTTCTGTTTTTCAGCCTTGCGCTCGTCAAGCGATACGTCGAACTGGCCGATATGGGGGCCGGTGCCGATACGAAGGATCGAGGACGCGGCTATCGGGCAGCCGACCTTGAGACGCTATCGCAATTCGGCATATCAAGCGGCATGATGGCTGTACTGGTGCTCGCGCTCTACATCGATAGTCCGACGGTGAAGGACCTCTACGGTCACCCGGAGATGATCTGGCTGCTGTGCCCGCTGATGCTTTATCTGATCTGTCGCGTTTGGATTCTCGCACGCCGCGGCGAGATGCACGAAGACCCGATCATGTTTGCAATTCGCGACTGGCGCAGCCAGGTCATCGTCGGCATCGGAGCTGTCTGCTTGCTGATCGCTACATTGTGAGTGTCAACCGCTATCAGTCGTGGGGGCGCTACCCGAAGCATGAGCAATTGGCACGGGTGCTTCCGGATGTGATTGGTGCGCTCGAGCTGCCTGTCGGCGAAAAAGTTCTGCCGTTCGGCAATGGTCGTAGCTATGGCGACAGTTGCCTGACGAGTGGCGTGGTGCTCGACACCGTCCGCCTCAACCGGATCATCGCATTCGACGATGTCACCGGCGTCATGCGATGCGAGGCAGGCGTTCTGATTGCCGACGTTCTGGCCCGCGCCGTGCCACGCGGCTGGTTCGTGCCGGTAACGCCCGGCACCAAGTTCGTCACCATCGGTGGTGCGATCGCCAACGATGTGCATGGCAAGAACCATCACAAGCGGGGCACCTTCGGCTGCCATGTCATGGGATTTGAACTGTTGCGTTCCGAGGGTGGCAAGCGTTGGTGCACGCCAACTCAGAACACCGACTTATTTCGTGCCACCATCGGCGGGCTCGGCCTCACTGGGCTGATCACCTGGGCCGACGTGCAACTGATCCCGATCCGGTCGAGCCGAATTGATCAAGTTATGACGCCGTTTGGATCGTTGACCGAATTCATGGCGCTCGCCAGCGCCGCCGACACCACTCACGAGTACAGCGTGGCCTGGATCGATAGTCTTGCCACAGGCCGCGCACTGGGGCGGGGACTATTTATCAAGGGAAATCATGCAGATGAGCGCGGTCCCTTGCTCGTTGCTCGCAGGCGCCAACGCCTGTTGGTGCCGTTCACGCCGCCTGTCCCGCTGATCGGTCGGGCGACACTGTGGGCCTTCAACGCACTGTACCGGCAACAAACGCTTGGCAAAGAGAAGGTTAGCAGGCCAGCTTTCGAACCATTCTTCTATCCGCTGGATGCCATAAACGGGTGGAACCGGCTGTATGGTCCGCGCGGATTGCTGCAGCATCAGTCTGTGGTGCCGCTCATGGATGGATTAGCGGTGGTTGCCGAGTTGCTCGAACGCAGTCAGCGCGCTGGTCTAGGGTCTTTTTTGACCGTGCTCAAGGTGTTCGGCGATGTACCGTCTCCCGGCGTGCTGTCATTCCCGATGTCTGGGCTCACTTTGACGCTCGACTTCGCCAATACCGGGCCGGCCGTCTTCTCGCTATTGGAAGACCTCGATCGCGTGGTGGTCGAAGCCAGTGGGCGCGTCAATCCCTACAAGGATGCCCGCATGTCGCCCGCGACGTTTGCCAGTTCGTTCCCAGTTGCCGATGCGTTGCGACCGTTTATCGATCCAGCGTTCTCATCGTTGTTCTGGGAGCGCGTCACGGCATGACGCAGCTCACCGCCACGCGGACAGCGAATGCGCATGACACATTCTTACGCTGGCTGGTGGTCGCATTTCTACTCGCCCATTTGGCGCTGGCACTGCTGGTGCCGGACGGTGCCAATCGCATGTTGGTTGGCGACCGGGCCGCCGACCGTTATCGCGCATTGACGGAATTGTTCGCCGCAGCCGACCTTGATGCCGCCATGGCGATTATCTTTCGCATCGGGTCGCCTGGCGACTGGCTTCTGTTCGCGCCAGCGTTCAAGATTGGGGGCTCCTATGGCGTGATGGCGCAAAGCATAGCGCTTTATGCTGTCGGACTCGTTTTTCTGTATCGATTGGCGCTGTTGATCGCGACGCCGAGGATCGCGAAAGTGACGGCGATCGCCTGGGCACTGTTACCGGCAACAATTTTTCATCCCCATGCCTTTGTTTCGGAAGCGATCTGCAATCCTGCGCTGATCGTGCTGACCTATCTCCTCGTTCGCCTGCAACTAAGCCAGGGGATAAACTGGCATCAGCTGATGGCAGCCGCGGTGCTGACTGGCGTGCTGGCGTTGGTCCGCCACGTCTACCTGCTGTTGCCGATCGCGGTGGCGCTTTGGCTCGTTATCTTCAAGCCACATGGATTGGGGCTGCGCCGCAACGTGTTGGCCTATCTCGCCGTAGCGTTCCTGTTCGTGGGCCTTCTCGGTGGCGTCATGGCATGGGGAGCGAGCCGCTATTCGATGGGCGACAGTGTCGGCGGGCTTGGTTCCAACCTGTTCCTGCGCGCCGATCGAATGGCGGTGATGGGTGGGTTCCAGTTGCCGAAAACATATCTCGACCGCAACGCCCGCTCGGGACGCGAATTGCGAGTTCTCGAACCGCGCGAATTCATCGGCATCGTTCTGGCTCATCCGGCGGTGTTCGCCAAGACTGCTGTTTCGGATGCGTTCAATCTGATCGCCAATCCCGGCATGGCGATGCTCGCAGGCCGCTATCTGGGTTTATTCGATTTGGGGGAACGTACGACACGAGACCTCAATAAATGGCGCGAAGCTCGAGAACGGGATGGGCCGGTGGGCGTGGCACGGTTGTTGTGGCAGACGTCGCCGGTGGGCTTCATCGCGAACGTAGCGGGCGGTTTGCTGTGGCTGGGGTTCTTGAGCGTCGCAGGGTTAGGGGCTGTTGGCTTCGCGCGCGACGTCACCGTGACGCCATCAATCCGCGCGCTGCTATTTGGCCTTGCTGTCTATGCAGTTGTGTTGACCAGCGCCACTGCTGGCTACACCCGCTGGGACCACCGTTCAGGGATTGAGTTCATCCTCGCTCTATGGTTTGCGATAGGAATGGCGAGCCTCACCCGCCGACGGTAACGCCCGAGAAAAACGATAGCATGCCCGATTCACCCAGAACCGAACGCGATCGAATCGCTTTTGTCTTGGCTGGAATTGCCGCACGTGCCGGGGTCGAGATCATGGACGTTTACAATGCTCATGGCAGCGCGAGATTGAAGCGCGACGGCTCACCGGTGACGGATGCCGATGAGCGTGCCGAGGCGCTGATCGTTGCCGAACTGCACAAACAGTTTCCCGGTGTGCCGGTGATCGCCGAAGAGGCCGCGTCGCGGGGCGATCAACCATCCCTTGGTGCGAGTAGCTTTTTCCTGGTCGACCCGCTCGACGGCACCAAGGAATTCGTGAGCCGCAACGGTGAGTTCACCGTCAACATCGCGCTGATTGAGCAGGGCGTACCGATAGCCGGCGTCGTCTTCGCGCCTTCACTCGGTAATCTCTATCTCGGCGGCGAGCGAGCCAGCGTGATTGCGCTCATTTCGGGTCAGATGCCTGATAACGCTGCCATGCGTACAATCGTGGCGCGACCAGTGGGCCGCACCATGACAGCAATTGTGTCGCGCTCCCATGTCGGCCCGGACACCGAGGCTTTTCTTCGCACGCTGCCGATCACCGATCGCCGCAGCATCGGTTCGTCGCTAAAATTCTGTCTGTTGGCAAGTGGTGAGGCCGATGTCTATCCGCGACTGTCGCCGACGATGGAATGGGATACAGCGGCAGGACATGCCGTGCTGCGCGCCTCTGGCGGCGATGTCGTCGGACTTGATCAGGTGCCGCTGCGCTACGGAAAACTCGATGCCGCCTTCCGCAACCCGAGTTTCATTGCCTGGGGTCGACGCGACAGCTCGACACACTGAACCCACGAACGTGAGGGCGTCCGTGGGCACAGCCTGTCTGCTCGGCAAAAGTGACCGATCAGTTCAGGTAGGGGCACGTGCGGCGAACACCGTCGTAGCCTGTATACATGCCCGTCGACGATTCGAATGACCGATAAGTCTCGGCGCAACGATCCCAATCGCCCGCGTAGGTGGTACGATGCTCAGCCCGGGCGGCTTCCGATAGCGCGATGCCGCCGATGATTGCGGCACCGATGCCGAGTGCAATGTTGCGGCCGTCGTTGCGGCGATAGCCGTAGTTTCGATAGCCGCCATAGCCGCGGCCATACGGGCGATATTGGACGTGCTCAACGTGTACAGCGCCCGCAGCCGCCAGTTGTGCAGGTTTTGCCAACGCTCCAGGTTGGGCTGCCGCGGGTGCCGCCACGATACCCAGTGCGCCAACGCCAAGCATGGCACAGGAAATCCATGTTAGGATCGTCTTCATTTTGGTTTCCTCAAGCATATTCGTTGGAGCCGAATAGGGCGTTACCGTGACTGAAGGCGTGGACCTATGGCTTTTTCGGCTCGTCCTTCTTCAGGTCATCCACCTTTTTCATGGCCTGTTCCTTCAACTGACCAGCGGTTTCAGACGCCTTCTTGCCCAGTTCAACTGCCTTATCCTTCATTACGTCGTAGGCTGTTTTCTCGGTCGCCAGGAAGATCGGCGCACTTGCCAATTCCTCCTTGCTCAGGGTCACGGCGATGACTCTGGCGTTGTCCTTGTCCGTACTGAAATTGAGGGCGCTGTATGGAACGGCCACGTTCTTTTCGCCCATACCGAGGAAGCCACCAACACCAATTACAACGGTGTTGATCCGCCCTGAGCGGTCAAACATCAGATCGTTTATATTGCCGACGATTTCGCCGGTCGTATTCTGAACAGGAGCACCGAAAAAGACGTGCGCCAACCACTCGCCGGACGGCTGTGCTGTCACGAAAGTTACCGGCGAGACTGGCGTGGTCGTTTGCGCAATTGCCAAACCGCTGAGGGGTGCGGCCACTAGCGCGAGTGCGCCGACCAATGTCATCATATGTCTGGTCATTGGAGTTACCTATGTGTTGTGGTTCGGATACGGGACTCGGAAACTCAAGGTTGCCTAATCGGAACGCGGATGAAGACCAACGCGGCGCCAAGCAAATCGAAAGGGCATGGTCTAATGCCGCTATTTCGTTACAAATGAGAAACGCTGCTGCAACGGGATGGTTCCGGAGGCGCCGCAACATTTGATGTTGTCGCCATGCGGCCTGAAAAGAGCCGATGGAACGAAGCGGGGCTTTCAGAGTTATTGTCTCGGTGCACCTTCACGGACAACGGTGGTAATCGTTGTCGTTTAATGAGATTTCCGCGAAACCATGACCCAATCCGCACTCGTGCCGCCTGAGACTAATCTGAAGGCTCTTGGCGGACGGTCACTGGATTTTTATTTGGGAATGCTGACTTTATCCATCCTCGTGCCAGCGATGCTGATGGTCGCGGCGCTGTTGTGGAATGTGGCGGTTCTCGACGGTGAACGTGCCAATCGAGAGGCACTACAACTCGCACGCGGTATTGCGGCCGATCTCGACCGGGAAATTGAGGCCAGCATTCAAACTCTGCTGGCACTTGGCACGTCGTCAACGTTGCGGTCCGGGGATTTTCAGGAACTGCACCGGCAAGCACGCGATACGCTGGCCAGGCGCAAATTGCATGCCTTGGTGCGCTCGCTGGATGGTCAACAATTTATGAATACGCGCGTTGCTTGGGGCACCCCATTACCAACAGAGCCGTTATCCAGCGACACCCGTCTTGCTATCGAGAGCGGTCGCCCGCATGTCACCGGACTGATTCGTGGTGCCGTTGCCCAACAATGGGTCATCGGCATTAGCGTGCCCGTCATCATCGACGATCGCATTGCCTATGTGCTCACCATGTCGATCGCGCCGGAACAGGTGCGCGCCTACTTCCTCGACGGCCGTTTGGATACCGGGTGGAATGTGGCGGTATCGGACAATCGACGTATTATTGCGCGGGCCTTTGACCACGATACCTTCGTCGGCCAGGAGGCGTCACCTGATGCTGCGGCACAGTCCGTTGGCACGGAAGGCGTGCATCGCGTCAAAAACCTCGATGGTATCGCAGTGGTGCGAGGCTATAAGCGGCTGGAGCGAGCCAACTGGATCGTCGGTGCCTTTGTTCCAACTGCAGTCGTCGATGCGCCATTCCGCCGGATGTGGGTCTATTTCGGTTTTGCAACGGTGGGCCTTTTGATGCTGGCGGTACCGCTATCATTGTGGGTCAGCCGCCTTATTGCCAGACCGATCGTTGAGATTGCAGCACTTGCTGTCGGCATCGGTCGGGGGGTAGCCGTCACACCAATTTTGACGCCGCTGCAAGAGGCCAATATTGTCGCCAAGGCATTGGCCGCGACTGCTGAGGATCTGCACAAGCGTACAGCTGCGCTATCGGAGAGTGAGGCCCGGTTTCGAAGCCTGTTCCATCAGGCAGCCGTCGGCGTGGAGCAGGTCGGGCTCGATGGTCGCCTGCTCGCGGTCAACGATCGTCTGTGCAGCATCCTTGGCTACACCCAGGAGGAGTTCCTGCAGCGTACGTTCGTTGCGCTCACCCACGCTGACGATGTTGCGTCAGAGCAGGAACTCGTCAGAAAGCTGCTCAATAACGAGTGCGAAACCTATGAGATCGAAAAACGCATGATCTCCCGCAAGGGCGAGGAGATCTGGGTGCGCGTGACGTCGAGCATTGTCAGGGATACGGTCGGCAACCCGCTCTATCGGACGTCCGTGATCGAAGATGTATCCGAGCGTCGGCGCGCGCGCGCGGCATCGGCTCGGTTGGTTGCGATCGTGCAGTCGTCGCAGGATGCGCTGGTCAGTACCGATGCCGTCGGCACGATCGAAACCTGGAATCCAAGTGCTGAGACGCTATTGGGTTTCACAGCCGAGGCAATGATCGGTCAATCGATCAGCCGTGTGATCCCCCCAGATCGGGCACAGGAGTACGCAGATCAGGTGATCCGTGCCTTGGCCGGTGCGAGTTCCAGTATCGACACGGAGCGCGCGCATTACGACGGCAGCCTGATCGAGGTGTCCGTCATGGTGGCGCCCATAATGCGATTGGAACGGGTCATTGCGATTGCGGTCACTATGCGCGATATCCGGGAGCGTAAGAAGCGCGAGGCCTTGATTATGCTGCTCAATCGTGAGTTGCAGCATCGGGTTAAGAATTCGCTGGCGGTGGTGCAGTCCATCGCCAACCAGACAGTCAAATCGAACCCGACACCGGAAGGCTTCCGGCGTGCGTTTCAAGGCCGCATGCAAGCCCTTGCGGCCGCCAACGACCTGCTCATGGTGCCGGGGCAGTCCGGTAGCAATCTGATCGACTTCGTCAAACGCCAGTTGGCGCCGCTCGTCTCCAGTACGGCCGATCAGCTGATTGTCAGCGGCCCGACGATATACATTCCGCCTGATGTGGCGACGTCACTGGGGCTGGCCCTGCATGAACTTGGCACTAACGCATTGAAATACGGCGCCTGGTCCGTGCCGGGCGGTCAAGTGACGCTGACGTGGCAACAGGAGGGCAATGCTGGCCGAGCCCGCATAGTGCTGCGATGGAAGGAAACACATGGGCCGCGGCTGTCCGAGCCGACACGGACCGGTTTCGGCAGCTTGTTGATTGATCGTGGTATCCCTGGCGCGCTCGTTGAGCGCAGGTTTGAAGCCGATGGATTGCTCTGTTTGCTCGATGTGCCGCTCTATCCAGGCGCCTGATCAAATAAAATTGACACTGCGATCCATGCCGTCTGGAACTTTGGACGCTTGCCGACGTTAAGCTGATTACTGCCACGGCGCAAAAGTGGTTAACGGGGAACGCAGGGCGGGGTCAAAAAAGCTGCAGTTCCCTATGGAACCTTCGTCGACGTGGCGCGTTCTTACGTCCTTGGGGACAACCTTGGGCAAGTGCGGAATGGGCTTTTCAAGTTGCCATTGCAGGGTCGATCGGCAGACTGGCCCAATCAGCGGTCAGTGGGGGGACAAGATGCCATGAGTAACGAGTCAGAAAAGCAGCAATTGAAGTCACCTGCGAAGAGTATTGCGGGCGAGACTTCTGAATCCAGGTTAGCGGGAAGCGATATGATGAATGAGCAACAGAGTACGTCGGCGAGGTCGGCGACCACCGATCAACCGCATGCTGGGGAAGATGTTTACCTGCCTCTGGAGTTGCAAGGTCATCTCGGAAGGCATCTGCGTTCGGTCTATCGGGAACTCACTGATCAGCCTGTCCCCGATAAATTTCTCAAGCTGCTCGAGCAACTGAAAGAGACGGAGAGCCCGCCGGAGGGTAGCAAATGACAGGTTCCAGCGACCCGTGTCTGCAGAAACAGCTGATCGCTGCGGTGCCCAATCTGCGCGCGTTCGCGATATCGCTGTGCCGTGATGTCGATAAGGCCGATGATCTGGTTCAGGAAACCTTGATCAAGGCCTGGAAGAGCTTATCGAAATACACTGAGGGCACGAATTTCAAGGCATGGTTGTTCACCATTTTGCGTAACACGTATTTCTCCGAGCGCCGCAAGGCGAAGCGCGAGGTCCAGGACACCGATGGCGAATTGGCGGGCAGGCTCGCGGTCCACGGCGAGCAACTGGGTCATATGGATTTGCAGGATTTCAAGAAGGCACTCGAAACGCTATCCGATGATCAAAAGGAAGCATTGATACTCGTTGGCGCCGAAGGTTTCTCATATGAGGAAGTTGCCGAGATCTGCGGATGCGCGGTTGGAACCATCAAGAGCCGTGTCAATCGGGCACGGACGCGATTGGCGGAAATACTCAGCGTCCAAGGTGCTTCCGATTATGGACCTGAGTTCGCGACTGGAGCCGTCTCGGCAATGCCCTTCCGCGTTTGACTGATAGTGTCGTGGCGAACGGCTGACACCGCGGTAAGCTGCGCCCAACCTCAATAGGAATCAACGCCTCGTGCCGTCCAAGGTCCGCGAAGTGGTCCGCTCGGTGGCCAAGTTGTCGTCCACTTATTGGACCGGGCCCAATCGTCGATCAGCATGGCTGCTGTCAATTGCCGCGGCCGTGTTTGCTTTCGCAGAGATCGGTGCGTTGCTGGCACTGAACCAGTGGAACAAGACATTTTATGATGCGTTGGAACAGAAATCCTGGGAGCAGCTCGGTCAAGCGGCGCTACTGTTTCTAGCGCTTGCCGTTGCGGCGACATTTGCCGCCGTGCTTGCCCTCGCAGCCCGTCTGTTTTTGCAAATCTCCTGGCGTGAGCATCTGACCAAACGCGCAATTGGGGCGTGGTTGCGGGATCGAGCATTCTATCGCCTGACGATCATGCAGGGCACAGGTTTTGCGCCCGAACATCGTGTTGCCGAGGATATAAGGCTCACCGTTGAGCCGATCGTCGACCTGACGGTCGGCTTCGTGAGTTCCGTCATCACGCTCATTGCCTTCGTTGGCGTGCTGTGGAGCGTCGGTGGCGCGATGGCGTTCGGTGGCATCGTTGTTCCGGGCTTCATGGTGTTTGCGGCCATCGCCTATGCCACCTTGGTATCGCTGCTGATGATCACGATCGGGCAGAGATATGCTCAAAACGTCAGGGATCGCAGTGAGGCCGAGGCACAATTTCGCTATGAGCTGACGCGCGTGCGTGAGAACGCCGAAAGTGTAGCTTTGATCCGTGGGGAAGTCGGTGAGGTACGATCACTAGGGCAAGCACTAGATAGTGTGGTCGATCGGTGGCGCAGGTTCGCTATGCGCTGGAGCCAGATGACCTTTGTGATTTCGGCGAGCAGTTTGTCAGCACCGGTTGTGCCGGTTCTGCTGATGGCCCCAAAATACCTTGCGGGTGAAGCGACTTTGGGCACTGTGATGCAGGCGGCCGCCGCATTCGGTCTCGTTCAGTCATCCCTGGGGTGGGTGACCAGCAACTTTGCCAGATTATCGGAATGGTATGCCGCCGCCTCTCGTGTCGAGGAGTTGTTTTCCTATATCGCGATGGCAACGTCCGAGACTGACGGCACACGAGAGATCGAGATCAGCAATGGCCCGGATGAAAATTTGCGGCTGATCGACGTATCCCTGGAACTCTATACAGGGCGCCAGATCATTGCCGAGTCGGACCTATTGGTGCGGCCGGGTGAGATGGTTCTGGTCAATGGTGAATCAGGCACGGGTAAAAGTACGCTGGTGCGAGCGATCGCCGGGCTATGGCCGTGGGGTGCTGGGAAGATTCTTCTACCTGCCAATGCCAAGCTTCAGTTTGTGCCGCAGCGTCCTTACTTACCATTGGGGACGTTGCGTGCAGCGGTCGCCTACCCTCGGGCCGCCTCAGAAGTGCCGACCGCCGACATCGCCCATGCGCTCGACCTATGCGCGTTGAGCCATCTGCTGCCACGGCTTGACGAAAACGCCCCGTGGGATCGCATACTGTCGGGCGGCGAACAGCAACGGATCAGTTTCGCCCGGTTAATCGTAACGCGGCCTACATTGGTTATCCTCGACGAGGCGACATCGGCACTCGATGAGGCGAATCAAGCGCGCATGATGGAGCTATTCCGCACCGAACTATTTTCAACGACTGTGATCAGCGTTGCACATCGCCCGAGTTTGGAGGCCTATCACAGTCGGCGCATCACTTTGGTCAAGGAGAAGGCGGGCGCCCAGATGGTGGATCGCCGGATGCGGTCAACGGTATGGGATCGAATGCGACGCGCCCTTGCTGGGCTCGGGGAAAAAGGCTGACCGAACAATGGGCAATGATCGATACTTTTTAATTTCCGCAGTGGAACTCGATGGTTTCTCATGCGTTTAATGCTTGCAGTTCATCCGCGCGCAACGCGTGTCGGCCAGTATCAGGGGAAAGCCATGTCGATTGCCAGTGATGTCACGCCTCATCTGCCATATCTGCGCCGGTTTGCCCGCGCGCTCTCGGGTTCGCAGGAAAGTGGTGACGCCTATGTTGTAGCACTCCTAGAAGCACTGATCGTCGATCCGAGCTCGTTCGAACGCACGCTTCCGACGCGGACCGCGTTGGTAAAATCGTTTCTCAAGGTGTGGAATTCGGTCGCCCTCAATCAAACTACCGATACGCCCGAAGTGCGCACCGTCGATATTGCCGACCGACGGTTGGAGTCACTCACAGCGAAGCCTCGACAAGCTTTTCTCCTCGTCGCGCTTGAAGGGTTCACCACTGCGGAGGCGGCACAAGCGCTGTCTGTCAGTGAGGACGAGGCTAAGGCGCTGGTCCAGCAGGCGGGTGCTGAAATTTCGCAGCAGATCGCAGCCGAAATCCTCATCATCGAAGACGAGCCACTGATCGCAATTGATCTTGAATCGCTGGTGACAGAGATCGGTCATAGTGTGCAGGGCATCGCGCGGACGCACTCGGAAGCAATAGCAGCTGTAAAAAAGCGTCGGCCGGGTTTGGTGCTTGCCGACATTCATCTCGCCGATGGCAGTTCCGGCCTGGATGCCGTCAACGAAATCTTGAAGACAATTGACGTCCCCGTGGTGTTCATCACCGCGTTCCCAGAGCGGCTGCTGACGGGCACCAAGCCGGAGCCAGCCTTCCTCATCACTAAACCGTTCCAGCCGGAGACGGTGAAGGCCATTATCAGTCAGGCCCTGTTTTTTGATATCAAGGCTGGCAAAAGCCACGCGAAGGCTGGTTGACAGTTCCACCAGTTCGCACTCGCACACCTGAAGCGGTGGAAACGTTGTTTCCGCCGTTTTTGTTTGTTGCGAGTGGAACGATTGCCTTGTCGCATCGTTTATAGTTCAGCGAAACAATCTATACGGAGCGCGTCATGGGCAATTTGCTGCACTACGCCATTGTCTTTTTAGTCGTGGCTCTGGCGGCCGCATTCTTTGGCTTTGGTGGCGTCGCCGGTACTGCCATGGAAGGTGCCCGGATGTTGTTCTGGGTCGCGATCGTCTTATTTGTGCTGTCATTCGTCGGTGGTATTGTCCGTCGACGCTGACCACGGCCCGACGAGTTGGTCTGACTGACCCAAGGTCCAGCCGGTGTCGCTTAATGATGGGCTCAGGCCGTGACGCTTAGCGCGGATCAAATGGTCGGCACAGCGGTTATCGCTGCGTCGACCTTTTCGTTTTATCTGCCGTGGGCGCGTCGTCGTGCCAAAACTGATCGACGGGTCCCGTAGTGGCGCCGCTCGCTGGGCTCGACCGGACCCAGCCATGCTGGATTGCGGCTTCTGCAGTGCCAGAGGATAGAATACGGTCAATCTGTTGCCGATTGCGGTTCCATCCCTGCCTCCAGCGTGTCAGCCCTTGTCCCCAGCCACGACCAGCGCCGTGCTGCGCATCGCGCCGATCCTGTTCGTGCTGCTTTGGTCCACGGGGTGGATCGTAGCGCGGGCGATCGTGCCCTACGCCGACCCGCTGACGTTCCTGGCGGCAAGATTTGCGCTGGCCTGTTTGGTGCTAGTGGTGGTCGCGCTCGCAGCCGGAGCGGCATGGCCGCGCAAGCCCTCGCAATGGGGGCATATGGCGGTGTCGGGGGTGTTCGCGGTGGCATTCTATTTCGCGGGCGTCTGGTGGGCGGTGGCACACGGCGTTCCGGCTGGTATTTCGGGATTGATCGCCACCCTGCAACCGCTGCTGACGGCATTGCTGGCGCCGCTCGTGCTGCGCGAGCAAATTTCCGGCCGACAGTGGGTTGGCATCGCGCTGAGTACTGTCGGCATAATGCTCGTGTTGTTGCCCAAGCTGGCAACCATTGCGCCCGAGCAGTTGGACGAAGTGCGAATCGCGCTGATTTTCAATGCCATCGGCATGGTGGCGTTCACGCTCGCCTCGCTACATCAGAAGCGCTATCTGCCAACGGTCGATTTGCGCGTCCTGACACCAGTTCAATTGTTCTTCGGCACGCTGGCAGTGCTGCCGTTCGCCTACATGCTGGAGCCGATGCGGCTCGAGTGGAACGCGACCACGATCACCGTAATGGCGTGGTCTGTGATCGTGCTGTCAATTTGCGCGGGTGGGCTTTACCTGATGATGATTCGCAACGGCGCCGTGTCGCGTGTGGCGGCACTCATCTATCTGGTGCCACTCGCCGTCGCGGTTGAAGCGTACCTGCTGTTTGGCGAGACCATGACGCCGGTGCAGCTGGGCGGCATGCTGGTGACGGTGGTTGGCGTCGCGCTGGCGGTGAAGAAGGGCTAGACGGCAGGCGCCTGGATGTAGCTGACGCCCCAATGGTGCATGAATCGCGGAGCGCTGTGCAGGATTGCTGCCAGGATCTCGGCGGTTTCAACGACGCGCGGCCCGGGTCGATTAAAGAAGGCGTTGCCATCCGCGATGCAAACTCGGCCAGTTTTCACGGCGCGTAACTGCCGCCAGTCGGGCCGCCTGGTCAGTGTGCCGTACTCTGCCATGGAGGCAGCGATATCGTAGCCGCAGGGCGCAATAACGATCACATCCGGATCGGCAGCGGCGAGTTCCCCGTGTGTGATCCACGGTGAAGTTTCTCCCGGCTCTCCAAATACACTGATGCCGCCGGCGATCTCTGTCAGCTCCGGAACCCAGTGTCCGCAGCTCATCAGCGGCTCGATCCACTCGATGAAGGCGACACGTAGGCGGCACTTACCGTGCACTTCCTCCGCGATTGCCGCTAAGCGTGCGCGCAGCGACGCGACAAGGACCTCGGCTTGCGGCGTTCGCCCAATGACCGCTCCAACACGACCGATATCGCCGAGCACGTCGTTAAGCGTGTGCGGGCGCAGCGATAGCACGGTCGCGGCCCGCCCGGTCCATTGGCAGACGGCTGCTTCTACGTCGGCAAGAGATACGGCGCAAACTTCGCACTGGTCTTGCGTGACGATTACGTCGGGCTGCAAGGATTCAAGGCGGGCCGCATCGACCTCGTAGACGGCCAGCCCTTGCTCGACGAGGGTCTTCACAGCCTTGTCGATGGCGAGACTCGATTTGGCATCGTGAAATTTGGGGGCGGTTAGATGCGGCAAGGCCAGCACGGTCTCCGGGAAGTCGCATTCGTGCGAGCGGCCAACCATGTCGCAACCGGCATCTAGCGCACAGACAATCTCGGTTGCGCTTGCGATCAGGGAGACGACGCGCATGGCTCTTCACGTCCTTGGTGACTACCGCCGATACTGGATGAACGGCGACTTGGTCGCGACCTGGTCGTAAAGACCACGCGCCCGATAGTTGAACTCCTGTGTCGACCAATAAACGCGCGTGCAGCCTTTGGCGTCGGCTGCCGCATAAACCGCCTCGATCAACGCGCGGCCAGCCCCCTTGGCGCGTCGAGCGGGATCGACGAACAGGTCTTCGAGGTAGCAGTACCAGGTCGGTGACCACGTCGAGCGGTGGAATAGCACGTGCGCGAGCCCTATTAGTCGATCGTTGTCGTCCACCACGACAAGGCCGCTGTGACAGCCATCCGAGCCTGACATCAAACGCTGCCACGTGATCTCGATCACGTCGTCAGCGATGCTCGATTTGTAGAACGTGATGTAGCCCTTGAAGAGCGGGATCCAGTCAGCCTTGTCGCTAGGCTGAAGGGTACGAACTCTGAACGACGCAGTCTCAGTCATGATTTACTTCCAGTTCCATTTGAAGCTGGCTTCCTTCACGTTCGCCGCCCGCAGCAACAGGTCTTTATCGCCCACCTTCAGCTTGTGGCC
>JANNRP010000316.1:0-13662 GCA_031401535.1 Hyphomicrobiaceae bacterium
ATTTAAGCGAGACCGAGAAAAGAGCGTATGTCCTCGCTGATAACAAGCTCGCGCTCAATGCTGGGTGGGACCGCGAGATATTGGCAATAGAGCTTCAGGGTTTGGTTGACCTGGACTTTGATGTCGAACTGACCGGGTTCAGTCTGGCCGAGATCGATTTTGTGCTGGATGAAGCTGAGGAGGCGGATCCCGATGCACCAGATACCGTCGAAGATGCGGTGCCCGATTTTACTGGCCCTGCTGTCTCGCGCATGGGCGACTTCTGGATCGTGGGACGGCGCAAGGTCATCTGCGGGGATGCACGACGCAACGATGACTATTCACGACTGCTTGGCAATGAGCGGGTAGACATGGTCTTCACCGACCCTCCCTATAATGTTGCCATCGACAGTAATGTCTGCGGATAGGGGTCGGTCAAGCATCGCGAGTTCGCCTTTGCCTGTGGCGAAATGAGCGAGGCGCAGTTCATCCAATTTCTGGAGCAAAGCCTTGGCGCAATGGCATCGGTGATGCACGATCCCGATGATATCTTTATCGACCTGATTAAGGGTAACATCGAATTCGACGGCCCCATTGATGAGAAGCAAAAGGAGTTCTGGGACGAACGCTTCGAGCGAATGACGGATTCTCAAGAATCCGTCACATACTTCTCGGAGAAGCATCGCAAAGCCCACGATCCAAAGCGAAAAGCACTTTGGCGGGAGGAAAGGCTTTACTAGCAGCGGATTTTTGATCTGCTCAACGACTCGCTTCCGAAAAAGCATAAACAGAAACTGGTAAACCGATCATATGCTCCAGACGCATCGCGGGAAGGAAAAACGCTCGGCGAGTTTCGTCCTAATAGAAAAACACGAAATGGGTATGTTGGTTAGAGCGAGTGTGGATTGACCGCATTGTCCGACGCTCAGGACAGTCCGCCGTTAAAATCGTTGGCGCAATTTCAGCCGTTCGTTAAGCTGGATTGTCAATGGTAGCTTTGCGCCCACGGCGCGTCTTTTTGTCCGCCAACACAACAGAGAAAAACGGCAATCAACACCCTGCCAAATCCGCCGATTGCCCTGCCCAATAGGTTTGTAGCTATTCTGACGATCTACGTATCCATCATGGCCATTCGAATTACGCCAATAAATCACTTATCACCGATTCCCAAGAAGAAGGCTCTTCTTTCGGTTTGAAGATCATAGCGCGTTAAGTGGACCAAGCCCTCGAGCTCAGTGCGGAGCGCGAGCGATAAGCGTTTGATCGTTTCGCCGTGGTTGCGGTGCGCGCCACCGGGCGGTTCATAAATGATCCGGTGGATGACACCAAGGCGAAGCAGGTCTGCGGCGGTGATCTTCATTGCCTCGGCGGCATTCGGAGCACGATCAGCGTCTCTCCATAAAATTGACGCACATCCTTCGGGCGAAATCACTGAATAGATCGCATGTTCAAGCATGAGAACCCGGTTTGCGGATGAAAGCGCGACCGCACCGCCTGACCCACCCTCACCGACGATAACCGCGATCATCGGCACGCCGATCGCAAGGCATTTTTCTGTACAGCGTGCGATGGCTTCGGCCTGACCGCGCGCTTCAGCTTCAATTCCCGGAAACGCCCCGGGCGTATCGACCAATGTGATCACTGGCAGCCCGAAACGGTCTGCGAGGTCCATTAGCCGGATCGCTTTACGGTAACCCTCTGGCTTTGCCATGCCAAAATTGTGGCGTAGGCGCCCATCCGTGTCCTCCCCCTTGGCATGGCCGATCACAACGACCCGCCGCCGTTCAAAACGTGCAAAGCCGCCAAGGATCGCCTGATCATCGGCAAACGAACGGTCACCTGCCAAAGGCATGAAATCGTCGAACAACCCATCGACGAAGTGGTGGAAGTGGGGACGCTCCGGATGCCGGGCCACCATCGTGCGCTGCCACGGGGTAAGCCGCGCATAAATGTCGGCAAGCTGACGTTGCGCCCGCTCATCGAGCATCGCGGCTTCGCCCTCGCGCCCTCCAGATCTGCGCAACGCTGCCGCACTTGCCGCCAGCGATTCTACCGGTTTCTCAAACGAAAGATACTGCATCAAACCGTCATCGACATTCCGCGGTAGATCCGAGCGCGATACCGCGAGTCTTCGGCATCGGGAAGCGGCGTACCGACAAGCAATACGGCTCGTGCGAACCGCTTCACTTCTTCAAGATGCTCATCAAGATCGCGCGGCTCCTCGGATCGCACCCGACGGGTCAGGTTGATCTGGTTCACCGGCACGTCATGAACAAGCCGTTCGTTCTCAACAGCAAGTGTTGCGGTGAACGAATGCAGTGTTGTCTTGATGAAATTGGCCAGCGCGAACGCAGGGCTTTTGTCGCCCATGGGTACGTCTGGCGAGACCAGCACCAACTGGCAGTCGTCATAAAGTGAGGCTTTGCGAGCGACGCGGAAATGGTTTGTGAGATTGTTCGCCACGACCGTGCGGAATTCTTCAGGCAGCAATAGCGCGCCAGCTTCGAACAGATGCGTCGGCAACGCTTCGAGAGGTGTTGACACGATCGTTGTCGGCGCGCCCCAGCGCAGCAGCGCCGCGTCCATGGCTGCGTCAACCCCGTTATCAAGCAGGATCGATTCCAGCGGCGCTTTGGCGATGTCAGACAGCGCGTCGCGTAATGCGGCAAACCCCGCTTCGCTCTTGGTGAGGAGAACGATCCGCGCGACATGACATTCAGTGATGAACTGTCGCGCAGTTTCGGCAAGGTAGTCAGAAAGATGCTCGCCAATGATCCACACGGTTCGCCCACGCATTTGATCGAGACGCTCCTGCTTCGGGCTTCCGAACAACTCACGCTCGGTTGTTGATCGTTCGACGCTGAGGCCACCCGACGGCATGAACGTTTCGCCGCTGACGGCGCGATCGGCAAGAAAGAACACGGTAGCTTGCGCAACATCGGTCTCGGTCGGCATTTTGCCAAGAAAAAGCTGTTTCAAAACGCCGCCGCCGACCTTGCCGGCTTCGGTCGCTATCCGGTCAGCGGGCAAAAACGGGACGTCAGCCGGCGGTACTTTGAGCAACCAGCTGCCGTTCGCCTCTTCGGAGTCGGGACGATCTGACCAGCCCGGCGAGTCGAGGAAATAGCCCCCGTTCCGTAACCGGGCAACAAGCCGGGCCGCGATGGCTGGGGTCATTAAGAAGCGATCCCAGCTGCACACGCCATCACCTTCGCGGGCGCATGACAAGGCCAAATCGCGGATCTCCCGCGGATTGTTGGGGTCGTGCGACATCCGGACGGTGTCGTTCCGAGCGAGCCGGGTCAGCAGCGCTTCGACCCGAACGCCGCGCCGCAGGGACTTTACGACGGCGGCATGAACTGCGTTAAGGCGCTTGTTCTCAAGGATCAGCTTGCCCCGCCGTTCGAACAGCCCCGGCTTACCCCCGGTGCCCGCAAGCCGGTCACCATCAACAGGTCCGGGCGCAATTGCATTGAATTGAACCTCAGGACCCAGATAGCGCGCCATTGATTCCACCATCGCACGCTGTCCCGATTTTGACACCGCATAGTCGGCACGGTTCGGATAAGCGACGGCAAGATACTTCTCGCCACCGAAGTAGGACGAAACGTTGAGGACATAGCCCGAGCCTTGCGCCTTCATGATCGGCACCACATGGTGCATCAGGACGAAGTTTGACACGAGATTGGCATCAAGCGTGTAGTTCCAGGCGTCGAGGCTCATATCCACGACCATGTCTTCGGCCCCGGCAACCCCGGCGTTGTTGATGAGATAATCGATCCGTCCAAATGCTTTCAGCGTTGCATCGACGGCGCCCTTCAAAGAATCAAGATTGCTGACGTCGAGCCCCGCCAACGTCTGCACGCGCCGTTCGACCCCGGCAAAACCGATATCCTCCAGTTCGCTTACGATACGGGCACGCGCCACAGCAAGCTCGCTTTCGCGACGGGCCACGATCATTACCTTTGCCCCGGCGAGCGCAAGCAGACGCGCGACTTGGCCGCCGATCCCTGCCGATCCGCCCGTGATCAGCGCGACCTTGCCAAGGTGAAGGCCCGTGATGTTCTCGCTGAAGCCCGGCATGGCTTTGCGCGCACCGGTTGCTTCGCCGATACTCTGCGGGACATAAAGCGTGACCTCGCCAATCTTGCTTTCCTTTATCAGGATACGCGCGGCATGGCCTGCGGCAAATCGCGTATTTTCCTGTTCCGCGTTGAAAAAGCGGACGATCTGGTTTCCCCACTCGGCTTGCCGACGTCGTCCGTGCGCGACGTCAATCTCTGATTCGTCGCGCCAGATCCGCACGAGCTGTTCGATGGCCGCGCGCAGGACATTGGCGTAAACATCACCCTTGCCGTCAGTAGCGTTCGACAAGAAAACAAAACGCGGAGCTTGCAATAGCGTGTCGTGCTTTTTCCAGTAGCGACTGATCGTCCGCGCGAGCGCTATCGCACCAACAAGCTCAACGTCCATGAAGGCTTCGATCTCATGATCAGTTGCATCGACAAGGTTGCCAACAAATTCGCCCGGCGCGTTCGTCGGCATGAAGATCGCGCCGGTAATCGGCGCATGCGTTTCGCTATAAGTGTCGAGCGCCGCTTCCATCGCGGCGGCTTCGGTGCGGTTGAAACGCACGATGGTCAGAGCATCGCCAACGGCCTCGGCCTGTGCGCGTGCCTTTGCAATCGCAACATCGGCCTGGCGGGAAAGACCAAGCAGTACATTTGCTCCACAGGCGATCTGGATCTTGGCTATTTCCAACGCCTCTTCCCAATCGTCGCCGGCTGCAATCAGCACAGCAAGACCAGCGCCGTCCATTGACCGCATCGTTGGGCGTGAAAGATAAGTCGAGCGCGCCTCTTTGCGCACGGTCATACCGTGTGTGACCTCGAAATCATGACCGTTATACGAAGCCGATTCGTCGCTGCCGAGGAATACGCAAGTTGCTGCGATGTCGTCTGGCACCGGGAAGGTCTTGGCCTTTGTCTTGCCGCCAGTGCTGCGTTCAAGGGACATCATGTCAAAGAACTGGTTCGCTGTCGTGCCTGGATCATCGCCGCGCAGCTTGTCCATCGTCGAAAACACAGAACGGATGCGCTCGCTTTCGATTGGCCCTGGAAACACCAGATTCACGCGGATACCGCGCGGCCCCAGCTCAAGCGACAACTCGCGCGACCAAGCGTTCATCGCTGCCTTCGGCACGACATAGGCCGCACGCGCATAATAGGATGTGCGCGAGAAGATCGTTGAGATGTTGATGATCGAGCCGCCTTCGACCATTGCCGCCGCCGCTGCACGCGCGAGATTTAACGCGACGCCCAAGATGTTGCGCATGGCATCACCAACGGTTTCGGTGTCGGTCGATCCAAGCGCTTGCTGCGCGGCCAGTTCGTCGGCATTGAGCGGCAATTGTTCAATGGGCTGCTTTGGGCCAGCCGAACCGGCATTGTTGACGAGGACGTCAATGCGACCGAAGCGCGCGACCACATCGGCAATACCGTCACGCACCGATTGCGCGTCGGCACCGTCAAGCACCACAGTACCAAGACGCGAGGCATCGACACCAGTTTCGCTTCGAATCGCGTCGGCAGCGGCCTCAAGGCGGGTCGCGGTGCGCCCGGTCATTACAACCGTAGCACCTTCGCGCAGATAATGACGCACGATGTAGCCGCCCAGATTTCCTGCAGCCCCGCTTACGACGGCTATCTTGCCCGCCAGTCTGCCCTCGAGACTGCCTCCAGCCTGCACAGCTGCGGGTTTTGCCGTGGTCTTTGCCTTTGCCATCCTGTCTCTCCTGCCCTGGTTAATCCTTTTGCATCGCCCATGCTTCGAGCAGCGCGTCACGGCTGCGCAGACCCAATTCGGGCAAGGCGTGATTGACGACATAGGTTGCGCCCGAATGTCGATTTTCCCACATCGCCTGATGCGCCTCCGGCAAGCCGTCCCATGCCACCACCTGTGGCTCGGTAACCTCAAGCAAACCAGCGGCGATCATGTCATTCATCCGCCCGACTTCATAAGCATTACAAAGATGGGTGCCGAGTATCGACGCTGTAGGCATCAATATCCTGCGTTGGCGCGTCCAAACCTGCGGCGCATAAAAAGTAAAGCGCTGGCCTGACATATCCTCGGCAAATACCACCCGCCCGGTAAATGGCTTTACCAGCGAGGTTGAGACACCAAGCGTGTCTTGCCCTGTGCGTTCGAAAACCAGATCCGGCGCGCCGCGCGGATTGTCGGATGAGCGAAGGATCTTGCCCACGGCAGAGCCGAAGGGCTTCAACACCCGGTCTTGGTAATCGCGCACTGCCAACTTGAAAACCTCGATATCAGCCTTGGCGTCCGGCAGGCGCGGCATCGTGTCGGGCCAGTCGAAATTCTCTCCCTCGCGTCGACGAATGCTTGCGAGGCTAACGATACCTTCAATGGCATCCTCAAGCCCAAGCGATTGCAGAAACTCCCGCTGACCGTCAGTTGTGGTCACAACTACACTGCGCGCATTAAACCGCCGTGCCGCCTCGATAATCTCAAGGCCCATGTCGTCGAGCAATTTGGTCGAACGCGGGCCGTAATAGATCAACACGGCTTCACCGCCACGTAGTGCTGCTTTCCGAAGCATTTCCTCGGGACTCGCCGCACCGCGCTTGCCCATGAAGCTGAAATGATAACCTGACGAAGCGCCGTAAAAAGCGAGCGTCCCGCCGTCTGCCAGCAACTGAAAACTGCGGGGAAATGCTGTCTCTCCGGCATGGCTGACGACATAGTCGGCGCGTTTGCCGCCATTTAGCGCCTCAAATTCAGCGGTCAGCACATCGCCTGCCGCTTCCCAGTCGCACGCGGCTTCGGCATTTTCTGGCACAGTTGTGAACAGATGGGCGAAGCGCGGGTCCTTGCGGTCGATGGCACCGACCGCGCCTTGCTGGCCAGTGATGAACGCAGCGCGCTCGCGGCTCGACACCAGCCCTGTCACCTGAAGTCCGGTGCGAACCGAACTGCGTAGCGCGTCGAGACCGGTGCCAGTCGCCGCGCCTTCGACGAATAACGTACGCCCCGGCGCGATCTGCAATGTGGTGAACAGACAGCGCGTGATCGTGCCCAAGTTGAGGACATAGCTGCCCGCCTGCTCAAGTGTCAGGTCGGGCGGTATCGCGTGCATTTGCGGCGCTTGCACCGTCAAGAACTGCGCGTGGCTGCCAGTTTTGCTCTCATATCCTTGGATCGCGAAGCCCGCAAACATCGGATCATTGCCGACCTGAGGGGAAAGCAGGTCGTTCGTACCTGAATAGACGGTCACGAGATCGCCGACCTTGACGCGCCCCTCAGCGCGCGTTTCGCTGCCGAGAGCGGCAACCAGCGCAATGCCGCCCGATCCGGTGATCTGAACATCTTCTTCGTGCCCGTCGAACGGGGAGACCGGAATCCCGGTGAGCGCCCAAATATCGTTGAAATTGACTTCGCTCGTCAGCATGTAGAGCAAAGCTTCATTGGGCGCTGGTTCGGGCACCTTGACGATCAGTTCGCGCTCATGGCTCGCAGGTGGGCCAAAGCGGGGAGCGCCAGTGTCAGGATCCCGGGCGATGCCGAACGCATATTGCCATGCCGGAATTGCGCTGACGCCGGGATAGAAAGGCGCGCCAACAGGAAGCAGATCGCCCGCCGCCTCGAGGGTCTTCGCGCGCGCTTCATGCTCGCTATCGATCCATAGGCCGTCGCGGCGTACCGGAAGGGGAGGGCTCACCTTGTCCATGAACTGGCGGATGCCGGTCTTGCCGCCTTCGGGGTCGATGATCGCATCGGCAAACAGCGCCGCTTCGCACGCGAGGCCAGCGCTCATTCCCTGTTCGAGGCCAGTCCGCACCGCTTCGATCGCGCGTTCGCCTGCCTTGCCCCGCCCGGCCCAGTCGAGCTGGCGGAGAATTCGCTGTAGGAACGCATCATCCAGTACAGGATCGAGGGCAATCGAAGCAGGCGCCTCCCAATGCTTCGTCGCCGCCTCGCGTGCAGCAAAGGCGGCACCAAGCGGGCTGTCCATCCCATGTGCAACATAGTCGCGTACAGCGGCATGCGCCTGCGCCAGCGCATCGGTAGGGCCGTCGACCAAAGCGTCGATCAGGCCGATTGCCTTTGCAGCATTCGCATCGATGCTTCGCCCGCCGAGGATCATGTCGAGCGCATCACGCACGCCCTGCGGCCCGTGTCTGTCGGCCAGCAGCCGAGGCAAACGCTGGGTGCCGCCATAACCGGGCAGCAAGCGCAGCCGGATTTCCGGCTGACCAAAGCGGGCTGTCGGCTCGGCAATGCGATAGTGGCAGGCAAGGGCAAACTCCATTCCGCCGCCAAGCGCTACGCCCTGCACCGCCGCGATGCACGGCTTACCCATCATCTCAATCTTGCGGAAGGCGAGTTGGGCATTGTTCGGCAGCACCATTGCTTCGTCGCGCGTATGCACTTCTTCAAGCATCTGGCGAATGTCGGCCCCGGCAACGAATGATGCCGTACCTTCACCGGTAAACACCACGGCGATGACATCATCCTTGCGCGCCAGATGCTCAACGACGACGACCAGTTCATCGATGGCGCGTTCGTTCAGCGCATTGACCGGTGCATTGGTGACCGTGACCGTAGCGACACGCTTGCCCGGCGCGACAGCATTATATTGGATCAAGAAATAGCGATAACGCTCGAACAGCGACTGCTCCTCGGATAATCGCTGCTTGCGCTGCCAGTCGTCGATGGCGATCTTGAATTCAGTCAGGCTCTCGGGATTGCGAAGCGTGGTCACATCGCCGATATCGCTGCCCTCGACCAAAGCCCGCACCATCCGGCGCATATATTTTCCGCTGCGCGTTTCCGGAAATTGCGAGACTTCAATAAAGTCGGCAGGCACGGCGACCGCACCTTTTTCAGTTCGGACGAGATCGAATAACCTGCGCCGATCCTCATGGCTTAGCTTGCGCCCGGCGACAGGCACGACGAAGGCAAGCGGGGTCAGGCCCTTTTCGCGGTGTGGTGCGCCGACCACCAGCACGTTGCCAACCGGTGAATCGGGATCAAGCGTCTTGTCGCGTAGCACCGCGCCTTCGATCTCCTCGGTTCCCATCCGATGGCCAGAAACGTTGATAACGTCGTCGCTGCGCCCGTGGAGCGAATAGGAACCATCATCATGGCGGATTGCGAAATCGCCTTGGGTGTAGCCCCATGCGCCGCGCCAGCGAGTCCAATATCCGGTTTCCCAGCGCGCCGCGTCGCCGTGCCAGCCGCCAACTACGCTGCCTTGCTCGACATGGAAATTGGCGACGTCGCCCCAGATCGTGCGCGCCAGATAGGGGTAGGGCGCAGTGATTACGATCTCGCCTTTTTCGCCAGATTCGGCGCGCCGCCACGGCACGCCACTATCATCGGTGCGCGCGAAAGGTGCTTCGGCCCGGACCGAATCGGCGTCCTCCACCCAAACATCACCGACGATCCATGGCAGCGGATAAGCATGAGCATCGGGGCGCAGCGGAAAATCACTGCTGCCGTAAAAATGCGTCCAAGCGATACCGCCATGCTCGGTCGCCCAGTAGCTGTTGATATAGTGCGGCGTCACATTCGCCATGCCGAACGCTTGTACCGACGGCGAGGTCGGTTCGGCACAGAATGTCGCGACACGCAGTGACGACATGTCGTAACGCTCAAGATCAGCGAGGTTCGAAGGATCGGACATCACCGACTTAAGAAACGTCACCCCTGCCTTGAAGATCGTAACCTTGTGCCGCTCGATCATCGAGGCGAACCGCCCGGCGTGGGGAAACACTGGTGAACCTTCGGAAATAACCGAGGTCACTCGAGTCGTCAGCGCAGCAGAGATCAGATAGCTCTGTCCGGTGATCCAGCCGGGATCGGCGACGACGTAGATCGTGTCGCCGGGTCGCGCATCGAAAGCGACCACCATCGTGTGGGCAATACCCGCCGTATAGCCGCCGTGAACGTGTACAATCCCCTTCGGCTTGCCGGTCGACCCCGAGGTATAAATAAAGAACATAGGGAAATCGGCATCGACGGGAAGCGGTCGCGACGACGCCCATATAGCACGGACAAAATCGCGATCGGGCAATGCGAGCAGCGCTTCTTCGCAGTCGACCACAAAACCGGCGGCACGCGCTTTGGCAATTATGGTGACCAGCGCCGCATCGGTCAGGTCGTGGCTCCAGCGGTCACGCTCGCCGCGCCAAATTATGTCGGGCTGGGCGGTATGCTGGACGACGATGACGGTGTCGACGCGCGGCGGCAGCGTAACGAGGCTTGATGCAATCGCAAGCCGAACGCGGGCGGCGTCACTCGCTCCGATGCGACCCTCTTTGCCAAGCCCGATAAGCGCGCGCCCGACCCCGCGCATCACGTCCGACCGTTCTACCGTGATTTCGTCTGCCAGCATTTCGGCAACGGTTGTATGGATAACAGCAGCGTCGGCTTCATTAAGGCCAAGATCGGTCGCCGCGAGGATAGCAAGAGCGGTTGTCACCGGCACATAATTGTCGAGTGCAGGATCGGTGTAAGCAGTCTTGAATGCGGCCACCTGCGCATTGCGGTAGCTGCCGTCCGAAGTCACAATAACGCGCGCGCCAGCGTCGGCGATACGGTCGGACAGGGTCTTGTCACTGAACCCGCCAAACACGGCGGTATAAACGATCCCCAACCGCTTTGCCGCTTCGGTCCAATAAATCTGCGGCACGATGCTTGGCATATTGAACGCGACACGATCGCCTGCCTTCAGCCCAAGCGCTTCGAGTGCTACGGCGCATTTGGCTGTTTCGAGCAGCAGTTGCTTGCGTGAAACGGTAAAGCAATCGACCGGCGCACCCCGCCCGCCATCTGCCGCCATGTCCCAGCGGTCACCTTCAAAGATAAGCGCCGCTTCGTCGCCGAGTCCGTTCAGAACATGCCGGTCGACCTCGTTGAAGCAGGCGTTCGTCCGCCCGCCGACGAACCACCGCCAATGCGGCGGCTCGGAGGCATCAAATGCCGTCGTCCAAGGCGCAAAATCCGGGGGAACGTCCGCGGTCAGTGCATCGCCAGTCTCCGCGTCCCACCCGGACCAGCGTCCATCATCGTCACGGCACAGCCAAGCGCCCGATCCGCCGATGTCTGCAACGAACCAGTGAACCGTGCGTGCCGCGATATCGCCATGAAATGCTCCGGGGTCAGCGAGAACCGCAGACCGCATCGCGTTCCAGTCGTCACGCGTCAGAACAGGATTAACGAGGGCAGCAGCGTCAGTATTTGAAATCGACGCTCTAAGCATGTTCGAATCATCTCCCCTCGTTATTCAGTCAGTCAACCCGAAAATCTGGCTATTGGCAAGATTGGCCGCAACGGCAGCGGTTCGCTCGCAAGATCGACATTGTGGAACATGACGTGGCTAAGACCCTTCCATTGTGAAGCGAGAGCTGTGCTGCTGCCAATAGATTAATCAAATACCGGCCAGCGCTGGCTGTCTAACGCTTTGTTTCCGCCTGTTGATGTGGGGGTCCCGTATCTCAAAATCGAGAATTTTCCGATTCTGATTCTGATCGCGGAGATCGATGCGATCAATATCTTTTACCGAGTTTTTCGTCATAATTATCTGCGTGCCCTAATTTCGTTGAACAGTCTGTCCGCAAACCAAAAGTTAACAATGTAGCTTGTCGATCTAAAGCACTCTCTCGCGTTCAGTCCAATCGCTGTCGCCCATTCGTCAACAAGACGTGCGTATTGCCGGGTGCTCAGGTGCTGGAGGCAATTAACGCGGCTCGGAAAAACAAAATCGTCTAAAGATCCACCGCGCCTCTCAAGCGGTGCAAGAAGGCTCTTGCGGCAATCTGTCATCAATTCAAATTGGAGGGGCGAGGCTTGAGAGGACGCTTAGCGCCTACCAGGCTTCCAACATTCTATGGTCTACGCTGATGCGCACCAGGATCGAGTTTAGAAATACCCATTACACTTCTGCTTTGGCCGGAATGGCCGTGAGGAGGGTACGCCTGTTACTCGACGGCAGTTTTGGGCCGGGAGCGGACTGTCTGCTTGTGTCAAATCACGACCTTGATCGGTCATCGAGAAGGGCAACCACTCCCTCGGCAGCCTACCCGTTCAGCCGTCTTGGCATAACTCACTTGGCGTATTGAATTGGGCCAAAAGCGCAACGGCGGCTTTAGTTAAGGAAAGCCGGAATAGCTCACCCTTCATCGTCGATTTCAAATCCATAAATTTGGCGCCTCAGATAGGGCCAGCCTTGCTTGATCGGCCCCTCGAACACTGTCGGTGATCGATCCATTCCGGGTGCCACACAACTATAATAAAACCGTCAAAATAATCGCCATTAAAACGTTTAATTTTGTCACTCCACTTTGTTAACCATGATTCTAAGCGGCCCCGCTTCCCCATTTCCGTAAGCTCTCGGGCCGATTTGCCGTGTTGTAATTCATTCTCCGCCCATGCCCGGGCAACATCCAGCCAAGAGGACGCCGAAGCGCTATGACCGTATTCTTCAACGAATTTCACTATGACAATATCGGCACCGATGCAGGTGAATTCATCGAGATCGCGGGGACCGCTGGAACCGATCTGACGGGTTGGACTATCGTGCGCTACAGCGGTTCGACGCCGAGCGCAGCTACGGTTTATGCCTCGACCTTGCTTTCGGGGACTATAGGCAATCTGGGCAACGGTTTCGGCGTGTTAAGCATTTCGCTTCCGGTCGACGGACTGCAAAATGGCCCCAATGACGGTTTCGCTTTGGTCGACAATCTTGGCAACGTCATCCAGTTCCTGAGCTACGAAGGCGCGATAACCGCTTTCAACGGCCCGGCGGCAGGCATGACCAGCACGAATATCTCGGTTGCCGAATCCAGCTCGACGCCGTTGGGCGCTTCGATTTCCCTGACCGGAACGGGTTCGCAGGCGAGCGACTTCACCTGGACCATCGATCTCAACGACACGCCAGGCGCGATCAACAATGGCCAAACGTTCATCGGTGTTGGCGGTGACACGCAGGTTTCAATCGGCGATGTAACCGTTGTCGAAGGCAATGACGGCACGGCTCCTTACAGCACTCAGGCCGTATTTACGGTGACACGCAGCGACACATCGGGCGCTTTCACCGTGGATTTCGGTTTGGCCAATGGCACCGCGACCGCACCCGGCGATTATATAGCAAATTCCGGCACGATCACCTTTGCAGCGGGCGGACCCGCTACGCAGACGATCACGATCGATATCGTCGGCGATTTTCTATCCGAGGCTAATGAAACCTTCACGGTAACGCTCGCCAACCTTGTCAACATCACGAATACCGCAGTTCTTGCAGACGCCACCGGCGTTGGCACCATCACGAACGATGACATTTCCCTAACGCGCATCCATGATATCCAGGGTGCAGCGCACATCTCGCCGCTGCTTGGCCAGGTCGTTTCTACCACGGGCATCGTCACCGCCGTCGACAGCAACGGCTTCTACCTTCAGGACATGGACGCCAATGCCGACGCGAATATCGCGACGTCGGAAGCGATCTTTGTGTTCACCAGCAGCGCGCCGTCAGCGGCAATCGTGGTTGGCAATGAAATCAACATTACCGGCACCGTCAGCGAATTTATACCAGGCGGCGCAAGCACCGGCAATCTGTCGACGACCCAGCTGAGCAGCCCGACCGGCATCGCCGTGTTGAGC
>JANNRP010000317.1:0-3432 GCA_031401535.1 Hyphomicrobiaceae bacterium
GGTCACGATGTTCCTGGAAGAGGCTGGTTTGCCTTATAAAATTGTGCCTGTGAACATCAGCACTGGCGAACAATTTAAGCCAGAATTCCTGGAGATTGCGCCCAACAACCGAATTCCAGCCATTGTCGACCACGAGCCGACTGGTGGTGGCGCGCCGATATCACTGTTCGAGTCGGGCGCCATTTTGCTCTATCTCGCCGAGAAGACCGCGAAGTTCATTCCGACGGACGTGCGCGGTCGGGCGGATGTGTTGCAATGGCTATTCTGGCAGATGGGCGGGCTCGGACCGATGGCCGGCCAGAACCATCACTTTAAACAATATGCCCCGGAAAACATACCGTACGCGATTGATCGCTACGTCAAGGAGACCAACCGGCTCTATGGCGTGTTGAACAAGCGGCTCGCCGACCGGCAATTTGTCGGTGGTGCTTACTCAATTGCGGACATGGCGAGCTATCCATGGGTCGTGCCGCACGAGCGCCAGGGCCAGAACCTTGGCGACTTCCCCCACCTTAAGCGTTGGTTCGACGAGATCGCGACCCGACCAGCCACGGTGCGTGCCTATGCGAAAGCAAAGGAGATCAACACTCAGCCGACCGTCAGCGAAGACGCCAAGAAAATCCTGTTCGGTCAGACCGCCCTGAGCATGCCCAACCGATGACGGCACAACTTCGAAGTTGAGTGGCCCGGAACGAGGCTCGGTATGACTACGGCAACAAAGGTGGCGGCAGGCAGCAGCATGGCGTTCGGCTATGTTTGCGGGCTAACGATGGCACTCGGTGCGTCCATCTCATTCGCGTCGGCGCGGGCTGGTGTGCTTGGCGGGCTCGCACCTGACGATATGATTTTTGCACGGTTTGTTGTCGCAGGGCTCGTCCTCTTGCCCTTCCTCCTATACTGGGGTCTATCAACGCTTGCGGGCATTGGCTGGCCGCGTGGGTTAGCGCTGTTGCTCACCGGCGGTCCGCTCTTTGCGCTTCTGCAAACTGGTGGTTACGCCTTCGCGCCCCTAGCCCACGGCGCAGTCATTGCCCCATCGACCGTGACCATCCTGAGCACGGTCGGCGCAGGAATGCTGCTCGGCGAGCGCTTGACACGTTCGCATTTGATCGGCGCTGCTCTGGTGCTTGCGGGCATCCTGCTGATTACTGGTCAAGGTGCACTCGGCAGCGCGACCGGTGCCACCACATGGATCGGTGACCTGCTATTTTTCGCCTCCAGCGTCCTGTGGGCCGGTTTCACTTTGCTGATCCGATATTGGCGGGTGGACGCGGTGCGCGCGACGGCCGTGGTCAGCGTGCTGTCGCTTTGCATCTCGGTCCCGGTCTATCTGGCCTATCGAGGCCCGGCGCATTTGATCAACTTGCCTTTGCCGCACTTGCCGTTCAAGGCATCGTGCAAGGGCTGGTGCAGGCGGTGATCACCATCATGGCCTACAGCCGCGCAATTGCCATTCTGGGTGTGAGTCGTGCCGTTCTCTTCCCGGCCATCGTTCCCGCCGTTTCGATTCTGATCGGCATCCCATTGCTCGGCGAGATACCAAACGCGCTGCAATTCGCAGGCCTGCTTGTCGTCAGTTTCGGCATACTTGTAGCTATCGGTGTTCTGGGACGACAAGTTGCAACCGAGCAAGGCGCCAAGGAGCCCAGACCCGCATGAGTATCGCAGCCAGTCGCAGAGCCTCGTCCGCAATCGGTCCCTTGCTCAGAGCTAATACCCACCCCTGGCCGATAACCATCGGTGGTTCGCTTCAACCAGCCAACGGAGGTTTTAATGCTCAAGTTTTATTTCAATGGCTCGCCTAACCCGAGCAAAGTCGCGCTCTTCCTCGAAGAGACCGGCATGGCGTACGAGCCGAAGCCGGTCGACACCCGCAAAGGTGATCAATTCAAGCCGGAGTTCCTGGCTGTGAACCCGAATGCGAAGGTGCCGGCAATCGATGACGACGGTGTCATCGTTCGAGACAGCAACGCCATCCTGCTCTACCTCGCCGAAAAAACTGGCAAGTTCCTACCGGCCAACACACCGGCTAACCGCGCCGAGCTTCTATCATGGCTGATGTTCGTCGCGACCGGCGTCGGGCCGTTCTCGGGACAGGCCGTCCATTTCAAGCACTTCGCTCCTGAGAAAGTGCCCTATGCGCATAACCGCTATCAATATGAGACGATGCGCCATTTCGCCGTGCTCGACGCACATCTGGCGACAAATCGCTACATGGTCGGCGATACCTACACGATTGTTGACATGGATGTGTGGGGATGGGCCCGAATGATCCCCTTCATCCTGGGTGATGACGCCTGGGCGAAGTTGCCGAACGTAAAGCGGTTGCACGACGAGATCATGGCGCGACCCGCTGCTGCACGCGCGATGGCACTCAAAGACAAGTTTCCATTTAAGACCGAGATGGACGACGAGGCTCGCAAGCACAATTTCAAGCATCTCGCCACGCGCGCATCTTGATATCCACCAGTGTACAATCGGTCGTACCGATGTGCGCTGCTCCTCACCAACAATAAAGGATCATCCCATGTCCACAGCAATGAAACTTGCTGCCGGCTCTTCATTTCCGAGCATTGCTTTTAAGACTGTCGGCGGCGGTAGCACGGATATCAACACTTTGGCGGGCTGGCGGTTGCTCGCCGTCTATCGCGGCAAGCACTGCCCACTGTGCAAGTCCTATTTCAAAACACTCGATGGCTTGCTTGAGGAGTTCAAGGCGGCTGGAGTGACGGTCGTTGCTGTCTCCGCTGATCCGCAAGAGAAAGCGGATGCAGACGTTGCCGAGTTCGGCTGGCACTTCCCGGTGGGCTACGGATTGTCAATCGATCAGATGCACATGCTCGGGCTCTACATCTCTGAGCCACGCTCGCCTCAGGAAACCGACCGCCCGTTTGCGGAGCCTGGTCTGTTTGTGGTCAATCCTGAAGGAAAGGCCCAGATCATCGATATCTCGAATGCGCCGTTCTCGCGGCCGGATTTGGCAGGCATTTTACGCGGCATCAAAATAATCCAGGAACGCAACTATCCCGTGCGCGGAACAATGACCTGACACGGATTGACTGAGTCTCTGCCTGTATCATGAGCAAACATGGCGGGACCCGATCGAAACCAGACTGCATCACAAACGAGATCAATAAAATGGAACGAGACCCGAAGCTTGAAATCTCGTTATTGGCGATCCGTCTTGCGACGGTCGCCTTTCTGTTGGTGTGGGTGGCTGACAAATTCGTCAATCCAAAGCACTCGCAAGCGGTGCTGGGTAGCTTCTATGCCATGAAGGATGCTTCGCCGCAGATTGTGCTGGGCCTTGGCGTAGCAGCAGTTGCTGCTCGTACTGGCCTTTGCCGTCGGATGGCACCGGCTCTGGACCTATGGCGCCGTGCTGGCGATGCATGGGGTGACGACGATAGTGAGCCTATGGAAGATCATCCC
>JANNRP010000318.1:0-10027 GCA_031401535.1 Hyphomicrobiaceae bacterium
TACGGACACCAAACCGCATGACACGACCCGCCACCAAACTTTCGCGTCGCGACTTAATCAAGTTGTATGGCCTGTCCGCGCTCCTGCTGCATCCAGTGCTGCGCAGCATGGCGTACGCCGCCGAAACGCCGTTCGATAAAGCACCGCGTTACATCATGTTCTTCAAAGGCGGATCATTTTATCCGAGCCGAACAAACCCAACGTCGTTGAGTAATCTGTCAGGAACGCCGATTGCACCGTTGCAGCCGCATGCATCCGACCTCATTCTGTTCAAGAACATGAATATTCATGGCGGCAGTCCAAAGACTGACGGATATAAGGAAGAGCATGCCGCTGGGGTAATCGGCTGCACCACGGGCAACAGCTATAAGTATTTCAAGAACGATGCTTATTTTGCCTATACGGATAATGAGTCGATCGATATTCGCATTGCCGATCACTACAAGAGCCGGGCGGACCTGAAGGACGTGCCGATCAAGAGCCTGCATATCGGGGCTGGCGCGCATTCCGACGCCGATCATGTCGGGGTCGGGAGCCGCTTCATTTCATTCCGGAAGCGCCAGCCTGGCGACACGCGCTATGGCAACGCGATTGAGCCGATGCAGGACGCTGGCCAAGTCTACGACCTGTTGATCCAGGCTGCGGGTAACGCCTGCGCGCTCCAGACCAACCAGCCGCGGGGTGATGCCGTCAAACTGTCAGCGGCCCTGACGAGGCGCGCCAGCGTGGTGGATTTTATTCTGGCCGACATCAAGGATGCCAAGCACCGCTTTGGCATGGACACCGAACACGCCCGCAAGCTTGACGGCCTCCTCGATAGCTGGAGCCAGTCCGAGAAAGCAGCGCGGCTGAAATCCAAAGAGCAGCCAATGTCAGCCAGCACGGCTGCCAAATCATGCGCCATCCCCAGTCGACCGAACGGCAATGGCGCGAACAAACAAAATCTCGATCAGCTCTCGCCTGTCCACGATCAGATGATCCAGATGATCAAGTTTGCGTTTGAGACGGACTTGACCCGCGTCGTCGCCTTCACGCTGTCAGGCGGTTCCAGCGGGCAGACCTGGCCCAGTCGTGGGGTGCACAAGGCACACCACACACTCGAACACAGCGGCGACGTCGAGAGCCTCGTCAAGATCGATACCTATTACGCGGAGAAGTTCGCCGGCCTGCTCACATCCCTCAAGTCGGTGGACGATGGTGGTGGGCGGACCGCGCTTTACAACAGTTCGGTGCTGCTCGGCATGGAATGCTGGAGCAACAGTTCGAGCGGCCACTACCTCACCAACATCCCTTTGATCTTTGCCGGCCAGGGTGGCGGGCGTTTCAAGACCGGACAGATCATCAACGCCGCTGGCCGCAACAACAACGACATCCACATCGCCTGTCAAAAAGCTGCCGGTATCAAGTCCGACACGTTCGGTTTGGAGAGCCTGTGCAAGGGCGCAATCATCTGATCGACCGGAACGCTACTTGGGTTGCCGTGCTGGCACTCATTGTCGCAACCGCGTGTGGTCTTGGCACCAGCCGACACGCCACGGCACAGTCGCAATCGTCGTCGATCGATCAAAACTACCGCCAGGCCAATCCGGCGCTATACGACGTTGCGCGCTCATATTTTCCCAGCGACGCAAAGGACGTTGCGCCGAAGCGGATTTTCCGCCTGACGCGGGACCAGCTCGATGCGACTGTAGCATCGCTCCTGCCGGAGTATTATTCCCAATCCATCAAAAGCATAATGAGCCGGGATCCGCTGCAGACCAACTATGAATATGCGGAGCTGTTGGGTTTCAACGCCGCAAACTCTGGTGCGATCGCACGGTGGATCAGCGACATCGTCGCCCGCGTGCAAAAGAACCCGACAGGCGTCACCAATTGTTCAACCAATAGCAATGCCACGCCATGCCTGAAGGCTGCCGCCGAGACGTTTGTGATGACCGCATTTCGCGGTGACGTCAGCACCGAAAAGCTCACAAAAATCATAGAGTTTTATTTGAAAAGCGTGCAGAGCGTTGGATTGAACCAAGCCACCGCCGACCTTGTCGAGATTGTTCTGAGTTCGCCAGACTTCCTATTTCGCAAGGAAACGGAGATCGGCTGGAACAACCGCCTATTGGCGCCGCAACTTCTGCAAAGCATTACCTATACCATTGCCGATGCGCCGCCAGCCAAACTCAAACTTGATGCCCTGAAAGCCCCACTATACTTCCGCACCAATACTGAGGCGACCGAGACAATAACCTCGATCGTTTCAACCAAGGAAGCGCGCGATAAGCTCATGCGCTTTTTCAAGACATGGCTTGAGATCAAGGAGCCTGGAGAGTTCACAATATCCCAGCAGATATTCCCCGAGTTCAACGGCACACTGGCCGCCGCCATGCTCGACGAGACCGACCGCTTCCTGAGCGCTCAGTTGAGCAAGCCTGCGCCAAGCTTGAAGGATATCACCCAGTCCACGGAATCATTCGTGCCCAAGGCACTCGAGCCCATCTACAAAACTCCGGTGCGTGATCCAAGGCTGCCGACTGCTCTCGATCCAGCCCAACGGCTCGGAATATTCTCGCAGCCAGCGGTGATCGCGTCGCACTCGGGCCCGACCGATACGCGGTTGGTCAAACGGGGCGTGTTCTGGGCGCGCAAGGTGATGTGCATGGAATTGGAGCCGGCGCCGAAGGAACTGAACAAAGCGCTCTACGATGCTGTGGTCACGACCGAGCGACGGCGGATCGAGGACGCGACCGCGCCAGCGGCTTGCGTCGGCTGCCACAAGGTCATCAATCCATTTGGGTTCTTCCAGGAAAGCTATGATGCCCTAGGCCGGTGGCGGACCAAGGAAAACGGTTTCCCGATCGATTCGAGCATCGCCATCAACTTTCTCGACGAAGGCAAGGCCAAGGCTGCGGGTCCGGTCGATGCACTGAAGACCTTCACCAAGTCGGCGATGTTCAAACAGTGCTTCGTGCGCCAACTGTTCCGCTTCTATATGGGCCGCTCAGAGGAGCCGTCTGACGATCCCCTGCTGCGGCGCATGTTCTTTGAATTCGCCAATAATGACGAACAGAACATTCTCAAGGCCGTCTATGTCTTGGCGGTCTCTGATCGCCTCGTCAGACGCCAGTAACGAGGCGGGTCGCCCAATCGAGCCGACACCAGTCGGAGCGCTACTTCACGCCAAGCTTCTTTTGCAGGCTCGATGACGACGTCGTATACTGGAACAGCACTTTCTTGCCCGGGTACACGATACGCTGTGCAGCCTGCGACATCAACGCTACCTCATGGAACCCGGAAAGGATCAGCTTGAGCTTTCCCGGATAGGTATTGATATCGCCCACGGCAAAAATACCGGGCTCGTTGCTCTCGTACCGCTCGGTGTCGACGGTAATCAAGTTTTCGGTGAGGTTGAGGCCCCAGTCGGCAATGGGCCCGAGCTTCATGGTCAGGCCAAAGAACGGCAGCATCGCGTTGCAGGCGATCGCTTCTTCGCCAGCGGCGGTCTTGATAGTGACGCTGTTGAGGTCCGCGCCAGCGCCGTGCAGGCCCGTCACCTGACCAATCATCAACCGCATCCCGCCATCGGCGACAAGCTTGCGCATTTGCTCGACGGAGTGCGGCGCGCCGCGGAAATCGTCACGGCGATGCAGCAGGGTCAGGCTCTTGGCGAGCGGCTGTAGATTGAGTGTCCAATCGAGCGCTGAATCGCCACCGCCGACGATCAGAACGTCCTTGCCGCGTAGCGTTTCCATCTTGCGCACAGCATAGTGGACGCTGGTGCCTTCGAAGGCCTCAATGCCAGCCAGTGGCGGTCGCTTCGGCGTGAACGAGCCGCCACCGGCGGCGATCACAACGACCTTGGCCAAGAACACGGTGCCATTGTCGGTCTCGATCCGGAATCGGCTATCCGCCTCGCGCTTCAGGCTGTCGATCCGCTCGCCGAGGTGGAACGTTGCGTTAAATGGCTTGATCTGCTCCATCAGCCGGTCGGTCAATTCCTGACCGGTTACGATCGGCAGGCCTGGAATGTCGTAGATCGGCTTCTCGGGATAAAGTTCGGCGCACTGCCCGCCGACCTTGCCCAGAATGTCGACAACGTGCGCCTTGATATCGAGAAGCCCAAGCTCGAAGACGGCAAACAGCCCGACCGGGCCCGCGCCGATAATTAATGCGTCGGTTTCAATCGGGGTCACTGCAGCGGTTGCCACCTTGGCGGCGGCATCTGTCATCGGGGTATCGAGGGGCATGGGCGCTCCATTCGGCGCGCCGTCTGGCACTGATCCATGCCAACGACAGGCGCTCCGCTCTACTCAACGTTCAGAATTGCTTTGCCGGCACGCGAACCAGCAGGCCATCAAGATCTGTAGTCACTTTGATCTGGCAGGAAAGGCGGCTTTCCTCACGCACATCAAAGGCAAAGTCGAGCATGTCTTCTTCCATCGTCGACGGTTTACCAGTGCGCTGCACCCAAGCTGTATCGATGTAGACGTGACAGGTTGCACAGGCACACGCGCCACCGCACTCTGCATCGACCCCCGCGACCGATTGGATCTTGGCCGCTTCCATCACGGTCACGCCGGGTTCTGCATCGACGACCTGACTTGAGCCATCGGGTTGCACAAACGTAATCTTTGCCATCGCTGCTGCCTTGGAATGACTTGGAACCCTTGAGCCTGAACCGCGGTTCGCATTAATCCGCGTTCGGTGGCCCCGCCTAACGCCGCAGTGTTAGACAGTCGGGCTCTCGAAAACAAGCGGCAGCGGGCACCTTACTCATGGGCGACGATGCATGTTTTATCGCATGGCACAGCGATACGACGCACTGCGGCAATAGGTTTCAGGCAACGGTCAAGCGCAGGAGCAATCGCACACCAGCGGATCGATGGCGCTGAACGTAGCCGCCAGGGCCTTGTCAAGCTGAGCCATAGATGATGGCCACTGAGCAGGGTCGCCGTGTTGCCGCTCGGCCTCGGCAGCCGCCCGAGCGAGACGCACGGCGCCGACGGCGCCTGCTGACCCCTTCAATGTATGGGTCGCATCGCGCCAGGCTCTTTCGGTTGTGGCATGGCGCAACTGGAGCATAATCAGCGGGGCATTTTCAGCAAACAACCGCAAGATCTCTTGCTCCAGAGGGCGATCCCCCATCGTAAACCGGCGCAAATGCTTGACGTCGAACGCCAACTCGGATTTTGGTTTGCTCGCAGCAACCGATGATTGTGTGTTTGACACTGCAGCGTCTGTCAACATTGCGCCCATACCCGCCAACATGCTTGCGGCTTCCGCCCTCCAACATTGTGCCATAGGTCGAAATAAGGACTGGTAAATTGTTCCGCGCACCTTCACATCAATCTGTTTAGACTTAAGATACGATTGGGGGGAAGTGCTTGGCTGGCGATCCTCGCTTTCGCCTTAAAGCCTGCCTATTCGTAGAGTTTGGGGATCACAATGGCCGCGTGCGCCGTAGTTTGCGGTGCGTACAAGCGAATCTTGGGTTAAAGTGTTATCGGGGCAGCCAAAATGTTGGTCGCCGATTGCGTCTTGGATTGTGCCAGTTGCGTGCAACGTGTTTGCAGCAAATCGGCGGCGGGCGGGTGAATGGCGGCGGACAAGAAATCGGCACGAGGTGCGAACGTTGGTCGCGGTGCGGGCCCAGATGTCGGCGCGCGCGCGGTCGCCGTGCCGCCAGCCGGTCCGCCACCACTGCCGTCGACAGGCGGCTCACCTACTGAGACGCCTACGACCGAACCTAGAGTTGCGCGATCGCAGCCGCAATCCGAAACGGCGGCGCAGGGCGCGTCCAGAACAGCACTTGCCGATAGTACGGATCAGGCGACCGCACAGCCCTCAGACCGAGCTGAAGACGACGGAGAGACCGGGCGCCGCAAAGCGCAGCGGCGCCCGGCAGGGCCGTCGCGCGGGCGCATTGCGGCCAATGACGACGCGCCATCAATTGGCGGCCTGATCTACGCTCTCAATCAAAAGCCCTCGAACAAGCCGTTTGTCATTGCTGCTGTAATCAGCGGGCTCTGGGCGGCACTGGGCGTGGGCGTTGGTTCCGTCGTGATCGCGCCGGAAATCATGAGCGGCAAAGGGATCTGGGCGGTCGTGACGACGGCCGGGATCATGCCCGCCATTGCGACCTTATGCGGGCCCATCGCGCTGTTTTGGTTTATGGCGATGCTCGCTTGGCGGGCGGATGAGTTGAAACTCCGCTCAACCGCGATGACAGAAGTCGCCGTTCGGCTCGCCGAGCCGGACCGTATGGCCGAGCAGTCGGTCGCCTCGCTGGGTCAATCGGTACGCCGCCAAGTTTCATTCATGAACGACGCGGTGTCGCGTGCACTTGGCCGTGCTGGTGAACTCGAAGCACTAGTCCACAACGAAGTGACGGCGCTCGAGCGGTCCTATGAGGACAATGAGCGCAAAATCCGTGGCCTGATCCAGGAATTGGCCGGAGAGCGCCATGCGCTATCCTCGACCGGCGATCAGATGTCGGAGACATTGCGCAATCTTGGTAATCAGGTTCCGGCACTGATCGACACATTGTCCAATCAGCAACTGAAACTCGCGCGGATCATCGAAGGCGCGGGGCAGAACCTGACGGCGCTGGAAACTGCCATCGGCACTCAGACCGGAACGCTCGAAACAACGCTCGGCAAACGCACCGACCATTTGCAATCGGTTCTGGAGACTTATACGGCAGCCGTCGGCAACGCGCTCGGCAGCCGCACGACCGAGATCCAGGGAGTGCTGGAAACCTACACCAATGCGCTTGGTACGGCGCTGGGCAATCGTACGCAGGAAATGGAGCAGATGTTCGGAGGCTATATGGCCTCGCTGGACACCACCATGGGCGGACGCACGGAGACGTTGCAGACGGTATTCGAAGAATACGCCCGGGCGCTCGACACCACCTTGGCAAATCGCGCTCAGGCTTTGGATTCGCAGTTGATCGAGCGCACCAAGACACTCGACGACGCCTTCTCCGAGCGGCTACGGCTGTTCGACGAGTCGATACTGCGGTCGACGCTCGCCATCGACGGCGCGGTCGGCGAAAAGGCCAACGCGCTGAGCGCTGCGATGGAGTACCACGCGCGCAACATGAGCGAGACGATCGGCAAACAGGCCGTCGAACTCGATGAAACACTGATGCACGGTATTAATGCCGTCCGTCGTACCAGCGAGAACATTACGAAACAGTCGATCAAGGCGATCGAGGGGCTCGCGAACCAATCCGATCTGTTGAAGAGCGTGTCCGAAAACCTGCTGGGCCAGATCAACAACGTGACCAACCGGTTCGAGAACCAGGGTCAGTCAATCATGAAGGCGGCCAACGCGCTCGAAACCGCAAACTACAAGATCGACGTCACGCTGCAGAACCGACAACAGGAGTTGGGCCATACGCTCGACCGCATGAGCAACAAGGCCGACGATCTCGGCCGCTTCATGCAGGGCTATTCGAGCACGCTCGAGGGGTCGTTGACGGAGGCTGAAAGCCGCACGCGACTGCTCACCGACGAGATGGCCCGCGGTGCCGAACAGCGCTCGCGGTCAACGCTCGCCGATATCGAGCGGCTCAAACGCGATGCCGCAACGGAAACGGATCGGGCGTTGACCGATCTGCGTTCGCAGTTCTCGAATGTATCCCAGGAAGTGACCCAGCGCCTCGGCTCGCTCACAGAACAGTTCACCACGACGTCGTCGCAGATGCGCGATCGAACGACGACCGCGGCCAACGAGCTTGCGGCCGAGCAGGAGCGCATGCGGGCTCAGCTCAATGCCATGCCGACCGCAGCGCGGGAAAATACCGATGCGATGCGCCGGGCGCTTGGCGACCAACTGCGTGCGCTTGAACAATTGTCTACTCTGACCAACCGCGAAGCCGGACGTCGGGATGTCGCCCCGCCAGTCGCGGGTGCCGGAGCCGGTGGCCCGGTCGCCGCGCAGTATCCGGCGCCGCCACGCGAGGATCGCGGCCGGGCACTCAGCACGCTCGGTTCCTCCCTTGCGCAGGAAATCGGTGCACGGCAAGCACGGCCACAGGCCGCACCACAGGCGACAGCGCCCGCTCAGGGGGCCGCGGCGGCACCGGCGGCCGGCTGGTCTCTCGGTGATCTCCTAGCGCGCGCCTCCAATGGCGAGGAGAGCGCGGGCGATCGTGGCGGCGCGATGCAGGCGCCACAGCCGTCTCAGAGAGCTGGTGGCATGCAGCCTCAGGGCATCCCGACACAGGGCGTTCTCGTCCCCGTTGCGCGGACTGGCCACGGCGTTGGGCTCAATGTCGATGTAATCTCGCGCGCCCTTGATCCAGCGACAGCATCGGCCATCTGGTCACGGTTCCGTACCGGCCAGCGCGGCATCATGGTGCGCAGCATCTATACGACCGAAGGGCGCATCGCCTTTGATGAAGTTTCGCGACGCTACCAGAGTGAACCTGATTTCCAGCAGACCGTGAACCGGTATTTGGCCGACTATGAGCGCATCCTCGGTGAAAGCGATCGTCGCGATCCATCGGGCCGGCTATCACAGAACCAGCTGACCTCGGACACCGGTCGCGTCTATCTGTTCCTGGCGCATGTCAGCGGGCGGCTGACATAGTGTCCCGAACGCGACGTTCGTTTTATTCTGCGGCGAGATCAACCCTGTGACCGCTGACATCTCATCGTCGTCACGCGCGACGTTAACGCTCGCAGCCGCAATCGAACGCTGGCCCATCGACGGCGCGTTTACCATCGCACGCGGATCGAAGCGGGAGGCGGTGGTAGTGGTTGCGACTGTGTCAGATGGTGCCTTGATCGGGCGCGGCGAGTGCGTGCCCTATGCGCGTTACGGCGAGACACCCGAGGCGACCGTAGCCGATCTCAACGGTGTTGGCCCTGAGATCGATCCGGCGACGACAATGCGCGAACTTGCAGGTGCCGCCGCGCGCAATGCGCTCGATTGCGCGCTGATCGATCTCGAAGCCAAGCGCCGTGGCGTGCGGGTGCATAATCTCTATGGTCTGTCCGCGCGCCAACCCGTTCTGACGTGTTACACTCTGAGCCTTGATACGCCCGAAGCGATGGCGGCCAAAGCCCGCGGTGTGCCGCATCTGCCGCTGTTGAAACTCAAACTCGGCCGCGACGGCGATGTTGAGCGCATGCGCGCGGTGCGCGTCGCCCGGCCCCAAGCGCGCCTGGTCGCTGATGCCAATGAAGGCTGGACCGCTGACACAGTCGAGACGCTGCTGGTGGAAGCCGCTGCACAGGGATTCGAGTTAATCGAGCAGCCGTTGCCGACCGACGCCGATAGCATCCTCGAGAGCATTCGCCACCACGTACCCGTTTGCGCTGACGAATCCGCCCATGATGCCGCCAGTATCGCGGGACTGATGGGTCGCTACGACGCCGTCAACATCAAGCTTGATAAGACCGGCGGGTTGACCGCTGCGCGCCTGATGGCCGACGCCGCGCGAGCTCACGGTCTGGCGATCATGGTCGGTTGCATGGTTGCAACATCATTATCAATGGCACCAGCGCTGTTGCTCGCAGCGGATGCCGATTGGGTCGACCTCGACGGGCCGTTGCTGCTGGCGAAGGACCGCCCGAACGGGCTGGTCATTCGCGACGGCTGGATCATGCCGAGCGAACCCGCGCTATGGGGTTGAACGTCCAACACTCCGTTGCAGCGCCATTGCCGCAGCCAGTCCGATCAACGCCAGCAGTGCCATGCCGAAGTAACTGCCACCACCAAAGCGGCTATATGTAACGCCAGCCAACAGCATCGCGGCGCCCATGCCGATGCCGGCGGTCACCGTCGAATACAATGCTTGCGCGGTGCCGACTTGCCCCTCCGGCATCATGCGCTGGATGATGTGCATCGCCCCCAGATGGCTCGCGCCGTAAGTCAGCCCATGCAGCACCTGCAATGGCAACAACAGCCAAAGTTGTGGATCGAAGCCCATCGCCGTCCAGCGCACGACGGCAGCGGCCGTGCCGATCATCAGCAAGCCCACCGGGGTTACAAAGGTCAGTACCCGTGCCGACCACCAGAACAGTGC
>JANNRP010000319.1:0-6795 GCA_031401535.1 Hyphomicrobiaceae bacterium
GGACAATTCAAGGCGCTGGACCGAGCGCACCCCAACAATGGACGTGCTGCATAAATATCCGGCCGACTATAAGGCGATCTTTGTCGGCGACGCAAGCATGAGCCCCTACGAGATCACCGTGGTCGGCGGCGCGGTCGAACACATGAACGAAGAACCCGGCGCCACGTGGCTGAAACGGATCACCGGCGTCTATGAAAAGAGCGTTTGGCTCAATCCAGTGCCCGCGGACCACTGGGGTTGGACGCCATCAATCCGGATGGTGCGAGATCTCATGGATCAGCGGATGTACGCGCTTACACTAGGCGGAATTGACACCGCCATGCGTGCACTGATGCGGTGACCAAAGCCGACTGCAATCCTATTCCTCAACACGCTTGGTCTTGCGCGCATCTCGATCCGTCATGAAATCTGGATTGATGACTTCGCGCGACTTCGGAGCAGACGCCAGCAAACGTTCATCGATCACTTTCTGCTGGTTGACCGGCACCGAGTAGTCCCCTGCCATATGCCGCGTTAAATCTGTTTTGATCTCGCGCGTCTTCCCATCCGTGCAGAAGTCTGGGTTGGTTGCGAGAGTTGCCGCTACTTTCACCCGAATGGTATCAAATTCGCGCTCCGTGCGCCCCAATTCCTCGGTCGAAACACCTTTCTGGGACTCGGCAGCCAAGAATCCCGTTTTCAATCGAACAGGATCAAAGTTGTAGCCACATTTTGCCGCGCGCGCTGACACTGCACCAACCTGCGCCGCCCGCATGCTGGCGGTTTCCACAGGAGCTGCTGCGACCGTCTCCGCCTGTTTGCTGCCAAAAAGCGAGCCGGTGCTAAGTCCGGTACCGGCGCCGCTACAGGCGGTCAGCAACGCTGATGTAGCAACGGCGATGAGCGAAGCGAGTCTGTGTTCCATTGGCTCAGATTGCCGAAAAATGCCGTGCCGTCAATCTGCGAGCCGTCAATTGTCAGGTATCAGCCACAATGATTTGCCTACTGCGTCGGAGTTCAATCCGTGCCGGAAAAAAACCATCCTGAGTTAGTTCCGACTGGATGCGTGTTTCAGATCGGTACGAACGATGCAACACGAACCATCCAAGTACCGATTGTTGACGATTATCCTTATGATTTCGCGAGAAAAAATTAGCGCTGTTTACCACTCGTCAGCGACCTCCTGACATCGTTAACGCAGCAAAGAGCAGCGCACGGAGCTTACATCCACGCGGGCTCCAAGCACTCTGGTGTTGTAAGTTGGAGCATTGAGTCCATGGCACGTTTTGAGTTTACCGGTCACGATATCGTCGAATGCGCGGCTGAAGGTGGCGCCCCCGATGCGCTGTTCGAGTTGGGGTTGATGTACTGCGCCGGTCGCGACGTCGCGATTGACTTCGTCATAGCACACAAGTGGCTCAACCTCGCCGCATTGCGCGGCAACCAAGAAGCCAAACGGCTGCGCATGGATCTCGCGCGAGAGATGAGCAAAGTCCAGATCTCGCGAGCGCAGAAACTTGCCCGCGACTGGATCGCCCGGCACTGACCACAAGAGCGCTTAGCAGCGCTTGAAAAGCGACGACAGGCAGTCCCAAGTTCGCTCAAATGCACCGCCAACTGCGGACCCAGCGTCTTTCAACTGCTGCTTCGATTTCGCTGATGAGCGCTCGGCCATTTCCTGCATGGTTCGCGGTGGGGCGGCCGCGGTGTCAACTGGCTTTACTTCTTGCGGCAATGCAGGCGACGGCGCGACGCCGACGGTTGCGACGGGTTGAGGACCGGGCGGCGGCGCCGGAGCCGCGGGCGCGGCCGCTTCCGGCGGCACGACCGCATCCAGTAATGTGGCGATTGACAAGGTCCGTTGCTCGCCCGCACACGCGGCTCCCGTCGCTTCACGGCGTACTCCGCATGACGCATGGCCACCTTGGCGCGCCAGTTCCTTCGCACATACCAATTGAATGGCCCGCTCGCCACCACGGCCAAACCGGCCAAGCTTTTCAGATTTTTCTATGGCACAGCGATAGGTCGCCTCGGGGGCGGCGCACACGACGCAAACCTCCTGAGCATGAACCGGTGAAATCCACACAACCGTCAAACCAGCAATGGCGACCACGCCGCTAAGTGAGTTCGGTGTCATGACATAGCCTGGCTGTTACGCTTCGTGTTTAACAAGCGTCAGCCACCAGGGGTTCCCTTATAAAAGCGGCCATATCACGGCATGCCGTTGCGCCCGTGCACACGATAGGGAGGGCGTTCCGACAATCGCTCATAGTAGGCTGCAACTGCGGGAAACGCCGGTTTGGCAAAATCGATCGCATACCAGCGGTTGATGACGATTCCAGCCGGAATATCAGCCACGGTGAACTGAGACCCTAAAAGATATGGACCGTTCGCCGCCAGATGTGTATCGAGCCGCTGCATCTGCGCACTCCACTCCACGACCCCAGCATTGATGATGGCCGGGTCTTGATAGGCCGGATTCTTCGACACCAGCCCGTGGAATACGGGCCTCACCCCGGAATAAAAGTCTGTCGAGCCCCAGTCCATCCAGGCCTCAATAGTTGCACGGGCCTTCAAATCCGTCGGATAGAGGTCGGTGCGGCCATGCTTGGCGCATAGATATCGCACAATTGTATTGCTCTCGCGCAGGATGAAGCCATCATCGTCAATCACAGGCACTACGCCAAAGTTGCTCAACCGCTTGAATTCGGGGTCGCTGGTTGACCGAAAGCCGCGACCCCAATCCTCGCGGGTGTATGGCAGACCGATTTCCTCCACGGCCCAAAGCGCCTTGCGAACGTTACTTGAATTCGTACGCCCATAGATTTTCAACATTTTACATTGCCCCTGCCGTTGTCGGTGCTGATTTTAGCACGCATGACGAGGCCCGGACTAGGTCACAACGCGGCATGACACACTGTGCTACGACGCCCGCATGGACACGATGCAAACACCGACCGACGACCAAACACTCGACCGGCGCCGCTGGATCAAGGAAGCAGCCGATACTTTACGCCTTGCCTGGCCGATGGCACTGACGCAACTCGGCCAGATTGCAATGATGACCAGCGACTTGGCGATGCTTGGCCGACTTGGCGATACCGTCGTTGCAGCGGCATCGTTGGCCCATACGGTTCTTTTCAGCGCCTTTGTCATCGGCATGGGGCTGGTCTCGGCGGTCGCCCCCCTGGCAGCTCAAGCCCACGGCGCCCGCAACCCGCGCATGATGCGGCGGGCAGTACGCGTCGGGCTGTGGGTCGCAGTCCTGGCGGGCGTCCCGCTCACAATCGGACAGATCTGGAGCCACGAACTGTTGATCGCGCTAGGCCAGCAGCCCGACGCCGTGGCGATCGCCGCGCGCTATTTGCAAGGCCTTGCCTGGACACTGATCCCGTCATGGGCATTCATCGCCTTGCGCGGATTTATGGGCGCGGTGAACCGACCGAGCCCCGCGTTGTGGATCACGATCGCGGCCGTACCGGCTAACGCCGTACTCGCCTACGGCTTGATCTACGGCGAGCTCGGCATGCCACGCCTCGATGTATTGGGAGCTGGAATCGCGACCACCATCGTCAACGTCGGCATGTGCATCGCGGCCATACTCATTGCCTACACGCAGCGCCCGTTTAAGAAGTACAGCGTACTCGGCCGCTTCTGGCGGCTGGACTGGCAATTGATGAAACAACTGCTGGCCATCGGACTACCGATGTCAGGCGCGTTTTTGCTTGAGTTCGGTCTGTTCGCGGCGGCAACCCTGCTGATGGGCCGGTTGGGGACGACCGAACTTGCCGCACACCAGATCGCGCTGCAAACAGCATCGATCCTGTTCATGGTGCCGTTCGGAATCTCGATGGCCGCCACCGTGCGCGTCGGTCACGCCATCGGCCGTCGTGACATACCAGCCGCCCGCAAGGCCGGTATCGTCGCGATTGGCCTTGGCGTCGCCTTCATGGCAGGCATGACGCTGATCGTCATTCTTGCACGCCATGCCATACCGGTCTGGTTTCTGGGAGTGGATCAGGCCACAGCCACGGCGACCGTCGCACTGGCAGCGACCCTGTTGCTAGTCGGAGCCAGCTTCTTCATTGCCGACGGCATTCAGACGGTCGCGGCAGGCGCCCTGCGCGGCATGAGCGACACACGCCTGCCGCTGGTGATGGCCGGATTCAGCTTCTGGATCATTGGGTTTATCGTCGCATACCTACTGGCATTCACCGTCAATCTCGGCGCCATCGGAGTCTGGATTGGCTTGTCGTTGGGGCTCATGGTTTACGCAGTCCTGCTGGTCTGGCGCTTCCACCGCTTGACGACACCCTCTGGCGCTCGATGAAGCTGGAGGCTAAACGTGCGCAAAAATCGATCGAGAAAGTGCGTATCTATGGCAGTCCCCAACCAGCCCAAAGCATTCCCGGTTTCTTGGGATCAATTCCATCGCGATGCTCGCGCTCTGGCATGGCGGCTCGCTGGCAAAGGGCCGGACGGCGGCGCGTTCGACGCTATCGTTTGTATCACGCGCGGCGGGCTGGTGCCAGCGGCCATCGTGGCGCGTGAGCTTGGTCTCCGCCTGATCGAAACCGTGTGTATCGCCAGCTACCACGACTACGATTCCCAGGGCGAGCTGCGGGTGTTGAAAGACATCGCGCCCGCCATCAAGACCATCGGCGATGGCAAAGGCCACGGCGTGCTCGTGATCGACGACCTGACCGACACCGGGAAGACGGCGAAAATTGTGCGCGCGATGCTGCCCAATGCGCACTTCGCCACGGTCTATGCCAAGCCGCAGGGGGTGTCGGTGATTGACACTTTCGTCACCGAGGTCAGCCAAGACACCTGGATCTATTTCCCCTGGGACCTAGGCTTGGCCTTCCAGGAGCCGATCGCCAAGGCGAGCAAGGGATAAGCTGCTTGACCGACGGCAGCACGTCGCGGGCGTGGTGGTTTAGCGTTGGATTAGCAACGGTTTGGTATAAGCACTTACTCCAGTCCGCAGCTGCCAGGGCAACCCCGCGCCAATGTCCACCGACGCGCTCGACGTACTGAAAACGCAGATTGCTCGTGATCTAGCGTTGGTCGCCCATCCGCGCGCGGCTTGGCTCGCTCCTCGGTCGGCACCTGACGGCACCAAGGCACTCGACGTGCTGATTGTGGGTGCCGGTCAATCCGGCATCGCAACGGCATTCGGCCTGATGCGCGCGCGTGTCGACAACATCCTCGTGCTCGATCGCGAGGACCGTGGCGCGGAAGGCCCGTGGCGCTCTTACGCCCGCATGCACACGCTGCGCAGTCCGAAGGACTTCACCGGCCCCGACCTCGACATTCCGAGCCTCACCTATCAGTCCTGGCACGAGGCCAATTTCGGTTTGGAGAACTGGCAGAACTTGACGTTGATCCCCAAGGAGTTGTGGGCCAATTACCTATTATTCGTGCGCGATTGCACGAATGTGCCGGTTGAGAACGGCATCACGGTCACCGGAATTTCCCCGATCGATGATTTGCTGGCTGTGACGGCACGCGACCGGCAGGGCCAATCCTGCACGCTCTACACACGCAAAATCGTGCTCGCGACCGGCCAGGACGGCATGGGTGCATGGTGGCTGCCGCCATTTGCCGCCGCCCTGCCGCAGCACGTGCGTGCACACGCAGCCGATGCGATCGACTTTGTGGCACTGAAGGACAAGACCGTCGCGGTGTTGGGCGCCGGTGCATCGGCCTTCGACAACGCAGCCACCGCACTCGAAGCGGGCGCTGCGTCGGTGCATCTGTTTTGCCGACGCGCCGAGCCGCAAGTCATTCAGCCCTATCGCTGGCTGACGTTCGCCGGTTTCTTGCGGCACCTATCTGACCTCGACGACGCCTGGCGCTGGCGCTTCATGTCGACTATCCTGGGTATGCGCGAGGGTTTCCCGCAGGATACCTACGACCGTTGCGCGAAGTTTGATAATTTCTACCTGCACTCCGGTGCACCGATCGGCGAAGCCGCCGCCCGCCCCGACGGACGGGTTGAGCTATGGACGCCGCAGGGTCGCCATACGGTCGACTTCCTGATCTGCGGCACCGGCGTCGACATGAACTTCGCTGGTCGGCCTGAACTCGAAGGCTTCGCCGCCAACATCGCGACGTGGGGCGATCGCTACACGCCACCTAAGGCCGAACGTGACGAGCGCCTCGGCCGCTTCCCCTATCTGGGCTCCAATCAAGCTTTCGTCGAAAAGACCGCCGGGCTGACACCGTGGATCACCAATATCCATCTGTTCTCGATTGCCTCAACCATGAGCCTCGGGCCTTCCGGCTCGTCGATCAACGCCATGACCACCGCCGTACCGAAGCTCGTCTCGGCAATCACCGGCGACTTGTTCAAGGCCGACCTCGAACAACATTGGTCATCGCTCAAGGCCTACGACGTGCCCCAGGCGGTGGTGCGGCAGCTAGAGTAAAATCAAAGCTGCCGCACCACCACTCCGCTTGACGGATGCCGCAGGATCGGGCCGAGTTAGGGTGATCACTTTCCCCATCCATCCGAGGCGCGATCTCCATGCTGTCCCTTACAGGTTATGCCGAAAAGCTGTCGGTGCGACCGGGCGAAACAATCCGCTTCCACGTGGCGAGCGAGCGCCCCGAACCGGTAGGGGCGCGGCTCGTGCGCGTCGTCTGCGCCGACCCCAATCCGGCCGGCCCTGGCATATTGGAGGAGCGGATCGCATCGCCGGTGACGATGCTCGCAACGCCTGCCCGCCAGACCGTTCCGCTCGGCAGCTATGCGCTCGTGCAGCCCTCAACGGCCATCGCAGAACTGCGATCATTCACCGTCGTCGTCAC
>JANNRP010000320.1:0-16680 GCA_031401535.1 Hyphomicrobiaceae bacterium
TATGACCTCAGCGGACTTGGTCCACACGATCGGTTTCGGATCGGCATTGTGTTGCATGGGGTAGTCGTGGATCGCGGCTTCCAACTCGGCAATACTGGTAAAAGCGTGCTGAACCTTGGGCTGGAAGCGAAGGGGTCATTAAATTTGACCCAGGCCCGGCTCAAAGAACTTGAACAGTGGTTTTGGACATGGGGAAGTTGCCGGCGCATCCGTTAGGTGATGATGGAAATTAGAAACGGCGAAGCGAGTGACATCGGCGTGTCATCGGTTGATGAATGGCTTGGAACGCTGAGGATCGATCATGTCGGACACGAAGCAAAACAGCTCCTTGGCCGCGGTTTACGGAGCAAAAAATTCAGATGAAATTGCCCACCACTACGACCGTTGGGCGCAGAACTACGAAGCCGATATGGCGGCGGCGGGATATCGGCATCCATCAATCTGCCTTGCGTTGGCTGCTCGCTACCTGCCACGTGGCGTTGGCACCCTGCTCGACGCAGGGTGCGGCACCGGGCTGGTCGGCGAATGGCTAACGTTGCTAGGCTATGCCAGTATTGAGGGCCTCGACATTTCCGAGGGCATGCTTGCCGTAGCCGCACAAAAGGGCGTCTATAAAAAATTGCATACGTTGGCGCTCGGTAAGCCGCTTCCTTTTTTAAATGGCACCTTTGCGGGCATCGTCGCCGTTGGTGTCTTCACTTCAGGCCATGTCGGCGCCGAAGGCCTCGACGAACTGATCCGGATCTGCCGGCCTAGCGGAGCGATCATTATGACAGTGAAGATCACGTTGATGAATGATTCCATCAAAGCGCGCTTGCGCGAGTACGAAGCCGAAGGGCGCATCGCCATATTGGAGATGACCGAGCCCTATGTGTCGATGCCAGGCGAAACCGGAACACTGCCCAGTTATGGGCTCGTCTTCCGCGTAAATTGACGTGGTTAGCGGTCGCGCGAATGATGCCCCATGAAAGTAATATTTTTCTTCTTGCGTCACCCGCCGTTTGGGTACCGGTACCGAATGTCTTCGAAACGACTGCGCCTGTTTGTTTCTGAAGTCGGCCAGTTGGCTGATGCTGAAATTGTCATTGCGGACGCGGCCCGCGAATTCGTTCTGTGGCGCAGTCTTCGTATTATTTAGCCCTCCGTTGATGGCCTGAAGTTGTCCGCTGACTTTGGCTTTCTAGAAAATTCGGCGACGCGTCCGGCGATGATGTTGCCACGAGGCTTGATGACGCGAAGTATACCCCGTCAGGTCCAATTGGACAGAATACTGATTGCCAATAAGAGCATTTCCAGCTCATCAAAATCCCCCATGGAGGATGCGATTACGAAACGAGACCAACGGCCTGATGGGATCCGCTAGCTGATCCCTTTTTCTGATACCCAAACGTCTCTCATGTATGCACGAAGATCGCCATCCAGGCTTTCGGGGTGAACGCGTGCATAGAAGGACGGTCACCAAGTCGGTACCTTCTATCTCATGAGGTCGTTGATGGGTCCCAGCAGATCCTTTTGCATGCCCATTTCATACCCGCCGCACTTTGAAGTAGTAAGCCCAAGGGCAACCAGCATCTCGGCAAGTTTGACAGCAGCGCCGACACCGTCGATTACGGGGCAGCCATGCGCCGCGGAGAGACTTCGAGCGAGCCGTGCCATCCCGGCGCATCCGAGCACAATGGCTTCCGCCCTATCCTCGGCTAGCGCTGCCTTGATTTCGGCGTCGATCCTGGCCCGCCCATCCGAGCTTCCATTGTCGAGTGCGAGCACGGCGACGGCTGCGGCGCGGACTTTGCCACGCCGCTCCAGCCCATACTTCAGAAGGTTAAACTCCAGTGCGGGAATTGACCGCGACAGCGTTGTAATCACCGTGAACTTTTGTGAAATAAGCGTCGCCGCGTGATAGGCCGCCTCACCGATCCCGATCACCGGTGCAGTTGCGATTTGCCGCGCCGCATCAAGCCCCGTATCGTCGAAGCAGGCAATGACGTGCGCGTCGATGCCCGCAGCCTCACCTTTTTGGATCTCGATCAATAGCCCGGGCAGGCACAACGCTTCATCATAATACCCCTCGATCGACACCGGGCCGGTCGATGAGGTGACAGCCTCGATGACGGTGTTCGCCGCTGCCGCGTCACGCGCCGCAACGGCGATCGTCTCCGTCATCGCCTGCGTCGTGTTGGGGTTAATAATGCGAATGCGCATAGCACTCCTTACGTTTGATGCAAAATCGGTGATGCCAAGCCGCCAAACGCCTTAGAGGTTTCAGTCGTTCGATGGCATCGCACAATGTGCCCCGGCGCAAGTGTCACCGGCTCGGGAACGTTTGCTCTACAGTCGTCAGACGCTAACGTGCAGCGGGGCGCAAACGCACACCCCGGCGCAAGATTAGCCAGATCCGGTGGGCTGCCCGGAATTGCCGGTAGCCGCCGACCTGAAAGCCGCCCACCGACGCCGCGCGTTGCCAGAAGGCCGATGGTGTAGGGGTGGCGTGGCGTGCGAATGACATCACGCACAGGGCCCACCTCGACGATCCGACCGGCGTACATGACAGCAATACGGTCTGCCACTTCAACGCCAACCGAGATATCGTGCGTGACAAAGATCATCGACAGGCCGAACTCGCGTTGCAGTTCCCGCATCAGTAACAGAATCTGGACTTGGACAGTCGCATCGAGTGCCGTGGTTGGTTCATCAGCTAGCAGAATTTTTGGATGACAACTGAGGGCCAAAGCGATCATTGCGCGCTGCCGCATGCCGCCTGACAATTCATGCGGGTAGGCATCCAGACGGCGCGCAGGACTTGGAATGCGCACTCGTGCAAACAATTCCAGGGCTCGATTGGCAGCTTCGGCCCTGGAGATCGGCTCGTGCTGACGGATCGCCTCGATTATCTGGCTGCCTACGGAATAGACCGGATCGAGCGCCAGCATTGGCTCCTGGAAAATCATTGAGACCGTCTTGCCGCGAAAATCCGTCAGGCTGCGGCCGCCCAGCGTCAGCACATCAACGTTATCGACGCGGATCCGGCCCTCGATCCGCGACGTCTTGGGCGGGTGCAGCCGCAGCACTGAACGCAAGGTCACGCTCTTGCCAGAGCCTGACTCGCCTAGCAGCGCCACCGCCTCGCCACGACCGAGTGCAAGGTCGACGCCGTCGACTGCGCGGACGGGCTTGGCACCTCCAGTGAACGTCACGGTCAGGTTGGCAATTTCAAGGATGGGTTCGGCATTTCGCGTCATGTGTGCGCCTGTGGTTGCGCAGCCGTGGCGATTGTGGCCCCATATCCCGAAGTCGGATCAGCCCGATGACATGCCACCTGGTGCTCAATCCCGACGACACCGAGATCTGCCGCCCGAGCAGTGCAAATCGGCTTGGCAAACTCACAGCGGGTGTGAAACCGACAACCGGGTGGCGGATCTATCGGGTTCGGTGGATCGCCAGCGAGCGGCGCATATTCGGTGCGGCGGTCGGGGTCCATGGACAGCAGCGAGCCGAGCAGTGCCCGCGTGTAGGGGTGTGTGCTGCCCGTAAACAGTGCCTCCGTCGGGCCAATTTCCGCGATGCGCCCGAGATACATCACCATGACGCGGTCAGCGATGAAGCGCACGACGTCGAGATCGTGGCTGATAAAAATGTACGTCAGGCCAAACTCGTCCTTGAGGTCGAGTAACAGATTGAGCACTTGCGCTTCAACGGATTTATCGAGCGCGGACACCGCTTCGTCGAGCAACAGCACCTTGGGCTCAAGCGCAAGCGCGCGCGCAATGTTAACCCGCTGGCGCTGCCCCCCGGACAACTCATGCGGATAGCGCCCGGCAATGCGCGTCGGATCAAGGCCGACGCGATCAAGCAGCTGCCGCGCCCGTTGCACCGCCTGAGTGGTCGTCACGCCATGAACCCTCGGTCCGTACGCGATCGAATCTTCCACCGTCATGCGTGGATTGAGGGACGCGTAACTGTCCTGGAACACCATTTGCACGTGTGACCGATAAGACTTCATCGGCAATTCAGCCGTGCCTGCCGCTTTGCCCGCCAGTCGGACGGTGCCACGGTCGGGTTTGATGAGCTGCATGATGAGGCGCGCGGTCGTGGATTTACCGCACCCCGATTCGCCGACGATACCGAGCGTCTCTCCGGGCGCTACCGAGAAGGAAATGCCATCGACCGCACGCACGACCGACTTGCCGCCACCGAGCACTCCCGACGCGATGGGGAAGTGTTTCACGAGGCCCGCGACCTCTAGCAATGCGTGCTGTGATGAAGCAGTGCGGGCGGGTGCGTCCGACATGTTCAGGCCTTGATATCCATAGCGGACCGAAGACCGTCGGTTAAAAGATTGAAGGCAATCGACGTGATGAAGATCATGAGGCCGGGAAGAGCACACAGCAACGGCTGCGTGTACATGGCCGTACGCAGCGTGTTCAGCATGAGGCCCCACTCCGGTTCCGGCGGTTTCACCCCCAGCCCCAAAAACGACAGGCCAGACGCCAGGATCAGGCAGACCGCAACCAGGCTCATGCCATAGACGAAGATCGGGCCAAGGACATTGCCAAGCACATGATGCCGAATGATAGACAGGGAACCGGCACCGCTGGCGCGCGCCGCCTCCACGTAATCACGGGAACGTACGCCAGTCGTCACGCTTTCAGCGACGCGAGCAATCGGTGGGATGAAGACGACCGTCAGTGAAAGTACCCCATTGGTGATACCCGCGCCCAAGGCGCCGGACAAGGCAATCGCCAACAGCACCGAGGGGAAGGCGAAGAAAATATCGATCGTGCGCATGAGCATGGTATTGACGAGCCCACCAACGTAGCCAGCAATAATACCGATTGTTGATCCAATAATCAGCGCAAAGAAGACAGGGGTGACACCCATGAACAGCGACAGACGGGCGCCATACATCAACCGTGACAGCATATCGCGACCGAGTTCATCCGTCCCCAGTGGATAGCCATCCGTGCCTGGTGGGCGCAAGCGGCGCAGTGTGATCCCCTTGTACGGGTCTTGCGGGGCCACCAGCGGCGCGAAGACCGCAATCAGGACAAGCAGCAGGATCACAACCAGGGCGCCAACCGCAACCGGGTCGCGGCCGAACCGTCGCCAGACCGTCGCCCAATACCCGGGCGATCGCACCATCGGCGGGCCAGCATCGATGTCAACGGCTTTCAGCATGGCCTCAACTCCGCGCAACGCGCGGGTCGAGCGCCGTTTGCAGCACATCGACCACGACATTGAGGATCACGAAAAACATTGCCAGCACAAGGATCGTGCCCTGTAGGACCGGCAGGTCGCGCTGGAAGATAGCATCGTTCAACAACAGGCCGGTGCCCGGCCATGCGAAAACTGTTTCGATCAAAATCGAGCCGCCAAGCAAGTAACCGAGTTGTATGCCCATGACGGCCAGGGCGGTGGGTGCCGCGTTCTTGACGACGTGGCGGAACACACCAAATTCCGACAGCCCCTTAGCCCGAAGCCCCACGATGAATTCCTGCGACAACGTTTCCGCGACGAGCGCGCGCACGGTGCGTGCGATGATGCCCATAGGGATCACGGACATGGTGACGGCGGGTAGGATCAAGTGGCGCACGTGGGACCAATCCCACCGCCAAGCTTCGGAGCCGCCGGGCCCGGCGCCTGTCGGTGGCAACCACCCGAGCGTTACAGAAAAAATGATGACCAGCACCATGCCGAGCCAATAGTGCGGCACGGACACGCCGATCACGGAAATCAACGAGGCGAGTTTGTCGATCCAAGTGTTGCGGAAATAGCCAGCTACGAAGCCAAACAGACCGCCTAATACAAAGCCAATGATCGTTGCCAGTGCAGACAACATTAGGGTGTTCGAGACGGCTTTTGCGACCTCGAGGCTGACCGGCCGGTTAGTGCGAATGGACGACCCAAGGTCACCTTGCACTGTACGGCCGAGCCATTTCAGGAATTGCTCCGGATAAGGGCGGTCGAATCCGTACAGCGCCATCAACTGCTGCTTGAGAGTTTCCGATGCATCGGGCGGAAGTACCGAAACCAGTGGATCTCCAGGCGCAAGATGTACGAGCGTGAAGCATACGAGTGCGACGCCCAGCATGATCGGCAGCGCGTAGACGATGCGTTTTGCAATATAGATCAGCATCGGTCTCTCAATGGGGAGTTGGGCATGCTTGTGCTCCCTCCCCCCGAAAGTTCACGGGGAGAGGGAAATGCTTCGCATCAATCCATGCTGACGGGCGCCAAGTCCACGAACCAGCTCTTTGGCTGAACGAAGCCCTTGATCTTAGAACTCATGGCACGGGGCCCGACGTCGTGCGCTACCCAAAGGAATGGGGCTTCCTCGACAATGCGCGCGTGCAGGCGTGCGAGCCCCTCGTCCCGCTCTTTGTCGGCAAACGATGTGCGCGCCTTGGCGATCAGATCGTCGAACTCGGGTGAGGTGAAGTAGCCCCAGTTGTTCGACGTTGGCGGCACGGTCTTGGACGAAGTAAAGCGCACCATCGCAAAGAATGGGTCCATGGCAGCAAACGTCACGTTGGTCGCATGAGCCCCACGTGACGTTGGGTCCTTCGCACCCGCCCGCCAATTGGTGAACAGCGCGTTCCATTCGACGACATCAAGTTCCACGTCGAAGAAGCACTCCTTCAACGCCTGCTGCAAGTACTCGTTCATGGCAATCGGCTGCATTTGCCCCGAACCTGATGCCGAGGTGATCGTCTTGACCTTGAGTGGCTTGCCAGGTCCGAATCCAGCCTCCATCATCAGTTTTTTGGCAGCTGGCAGATCGTATTTGATTTCGAACTTGGGCGAGCCCCACCACGGATGGCCCGGTGGCACCGTGCCCTTGGGCACTTCCATCAGGCCATTCAGCGCAGACTTCAGTTCCTCGCGATTGACGCAGAGATTGGCTGCGTGCCGCACACGCTTGTCCAGCCAGGGCGAGCCTTCGGCAAACGAGAACTGCCAGGGCCAGACGTGAGGCTGGGCGTTTGACGTGATGACGAAGCCCTTGTCCTTGATGCTCTTAATGGCATCGGGTGCTGGATTTTCAATCCAGTCTACCTGGCCTGACAACAGCGCCGCCGTTCGTGAGTTCGCTTCCGGCATGGGCAGCAGCACGACACGGTCCATTTTAGCCAAGCGCTTCTGATCCCAATAAGTCACATTCTTCACATATTCGACCCGTTCGCGGGGCGAGAACTTTGCCATCTTGAATGGTCCGGAGCCCGATGCATCGGCGGCGAACGCGCCCCAGGCCTGTTTAGCACGCTCGGCCTTGTCGGCGACGCTGGTCAGGGAATCAAACTTCTTCTGCCAGTGGGCTGGCGAGGCTATGAACAGGTTCGTCAGATTGAGTGGTAGGAAGCTGTCTGGCTCTTTGGTGGTCAACTCGACGGTGAGGTCGTCGATCTTTTTTGCCGACACGAGGTTCGGCATGCGGCTAACCGTGACGCCGATCTGGTCGGGTGCGAAGTGGGGTGCCTCCTTGTCGAGTACCTTCTGCACGTTCCAGACGATGGCGTCGGCGGTCAAGGCCGAGCCGTCATGGAATGTTACACCGGAGCGCAATTTGAACACCCACTTGGTCGTGTCGGCATCTGAGACTTTCCATTCGGTAGCGAGGCCGGGAATGAGTACGCTGGCCTTGTCGGCCGATGATAAATCCCAGTGGGTCAGCGCGTCGAACAGCGGAATGCCGGTGAAGCGGTTGCCTTCAAAACCTTGGTCAGGCTGACCGTTCGTTTTAGGGATATCGGCTGCAGTCATGCCGATGCGCAGAACTTTTTCCTGGGCCAAAACGGCCGTGCTCGTCGCACCACTCAAGCACAGCGCCAAGACGGCCATTCGCAACGGTTTGGGCACCAAACTATCAGGCTTCATGGTCGAACGTCTCCCGGGTTGTCCCCTAGAACACAGTCGCAAGCAGCGGATGGCCACTTTGGTTGGGGATGCCCATCTATGCATGAGGTTGCCTTGTCCACCAGGGGACATCTGCCTAATTTTTGCACTCGCAAAAGCCTAAAACGCGACCAATGACAGAGGCGTCAACTTTGCGGCGCGAGGGGAGTCTGAGATCGAGTTTACCGACAATGAGGTGGTGACGGCCCTCAAGGTCTCGTAGTTGCGATAGCTGCGCGCCTTGGCCTTGGTAACTTGAACGAGGCTGTTGATACAATGCACTCGCTGTAACGCGTGGACGATCGTTCCGCGCACCGGCGTCGATCAAAGCCGCTAACCGGCGACCTTATCCAACAGCGGTCGACAAATTCAACGGGTAACGAACAGCTATTTCGCCAATCCCAAGTCCTTGAGCAACTCACTTGCTGTTGCCGCAAACTTCGTGGCATTGGACTTCGCGTCCGCTGAACTCTCCCACACAGGGGTGATGCCACGCTCCTTCATTGGGCCCTGCACGTCAGCACGGGCATGTGCCTTCTGAGCAGCAGCGACAAGGGTAGCACGAATATCAGCCGGCATGCCTTTGGGAGCCACCAATGTGAACCAGTTCACGAACTGCCAATCGAGACCGGTGGCCTCCTTTAGCGTTGGCACATTCGGCATGCTCGCCATGCGTTGACCATCCATGACCGCGACCACTTTCACCTTGCCGGCATCGGCTAATGCCTTGGCTTCGATCGGCGAGACCGTAAGGAAGCTCATAGCATCAGCGGCAAGTTCCTGGAGAGCAGGAGCGCCGCCTTGGCTTGGGACGTACTTGACGTGATCCACACCGACACCAGCAGATCGACTAAGGCCTGCGAGCGCAAGATGCCAAGCGCCACCTGGGCCAGTACCAGACGCCAACAGCTTCCCCTTGGGAGACGACTTCAATGCCGCGATGACATCGGCTGCAGTCTTGTAAGGACCGTCGGTGCGGACGGTGATGCCTGAAGGGATGGTTGTGACACGTGAGATGAGGTCAAAACTATCTGGTGTAATATCGGCAAGACCGATGGTTTTGAATGTAGCTATCTCGGATGTCGCAAGCCCAATCGTGTAGCCGTCGGGTGCCGCAGTCATAATGCCGGTATGACCTGTTACACCACCTCCACCTGTGCGATTAACGACACTGACAGGCTGCCCAATTTCTTTCTCAAGCCCGTGTGCAATCAGGCGAGCGACCGTGTCGGCACCACCGCCTGCAGCCCAGGGCACGATCAGCGTGATGGGCCGGTCGGGGTACTTCTGCGCAAGGCTTGGTCCAGCCGAAGCCAAAGTCGCAATCAGCGCGGCCCCAGCTGTGATATAGAAACGTCGAGAAACCATCTGTCACACTCCCATGTTGTCTGCTCTCTTTTAGACGTATGGCGGCAGATCGGCACGAGGTTGGCATGGATAGCTCTGGGCATGCAATTGGAGCGCATGCATGGTGATGGCCAGCTAACGCATATCAAAGGCGACAGCAATCCGACTTGCTGATCGCCGCAGTCCGAGTAATTTGAGACCGTCGGCCATGGCCACGAGGAGGATTGCGCCCTGCCAGTCGCACAAGCAGCATCGCAGCACACCGCACAACCGAAAAACCGGGGCCGGGCTATCATTGATGCGCACCATCACCTCTGGGATCCCATACGAAATTATCATCCGTGGCTACGTGATGAGCCGTCAATCCCGTTCCGCTATGGTGACTACTCGTCCATTCGCGGACGCTACCTGCCGCCCGACTATCGTGCCGACGCCGCACCCTGGACGATTGCCGCCAGCGTGTATGTGGAAACCGAGTGGGATCCGCGCGACCCGACCGGAGAGATGGACTTTGTTGCGTCATTGATCGCAGACACCGGGGTGCCGACGGTGGCGGTGGCACAGGCATGGCTTGACCGCGCTGACGCAGCGGCGGTTCTTGAAGCGCACGCGTCCCGACCGTTTGTGCGCAGCGTCCGCCATAAGCCGCGTGCCAATGCGCGAGCGACTGATCGCACGCCCGGCGGCATGACAGATGTGGCGTGGCGTGAGGGCTACAAGCGGCTTGGGTCCCTCGGGCTGCGCTTTGATCTGCAGACACCTTGGTGGCACTTGGCGGAAGCGACGGAGTTGGCGACCGATTTCCCGAATACGCAGATCGTTGTCAATCACACGGGGCTGCCGTCTGATCGATCGCCCGATGGAATCGCCGGATGGCAACAAGCGATGGCGCAACTGGCACAGTGCCCCAACGTTGCAGTAAAAATTTCGGGTCTCGGGCAGGCGGGTCAACCTTGGACAGTTGCGGCCAACCGCCCGATTGTGTTGACCACCCTGGATTTATTCGGGGTCAACCGCTGCATGTTCGCAAGCAACTTTCCAGTTGACCGGATTTGTGCAGATTTCAGCACGATCTACGGCGGCTTCCAGGCGATAGTCGCGAACTTTACTGCGACCGAGCAGGACGCGCTGTTTGCCGACAATGCCCGTCGGATCTACGCCATTGAGGACACCCATGCCTAAACTCCGGCTCGGCTACATCGGCGTGGGCTTGATGGGATTACCGATGATCCGGCATTTGATGGTCAAAGGTTATACGATAGCGGCTTTCGATATCGACCCTGAAAGATGCCGTGCCGCGAGCGAGGTCGGCGCGCGCGCTGCAAACTCGGCCGTCGATGCAATCACGGGCGCCGGCACAGTCGTGCTCAATCTGCCGACAACGGACGCTGTCGAGGACGTCATGTTCGGCGCAGGCAATGTCGCCAAAGCCATGCGTCAACCGCAGCGGCTCGTTGATTTTTCGACCATAACTGTCGACAAAGGCCGCATGTTTGCCAAGCGCCTGCTCGATGGCTCTGGCTGTGGCTGGATCGATGCACCGGTTTCGGGCGGCCCGCCTGCCGCCGGTTCGGGCACGCTGACTGTCATGGCGGGTGGTCGGCCGGAGGATATCGACGCAATCCGGCCAATGATGGCCGACGTGGCGCAGCGCTTCACACCCATGGGCGGATCGGGCAGTGGCCTCGTTGCCAAGATGATCAACCAGATGATTGTCGGCAGCACACATGCCGTGCTGGCCGAAGCCTTGGTGATGGCCGAGGCGGGAGGAATTGATGCTGCCCGCATCCCGGAGTGCCTCGCGGGTGGTCACGCGGATGGCTCCCTATTGCAACGTTTGTATCCACGTATGGCCGCCCGCGATTTTACCCCGCAAGGCTATGCTCGGCAGTTGTTAAAGGATCTCGAAATGGTCAGCGCGTTCGCTGGTCAGATCAAGGCGCCGATGCCAATGACCGGCGAGGCGCTCAACCTCTATCGCCTTCTCATCCATCTTGGACACGCTGAATTGGACACGTCAGCGATTATCAAAGTGTTCGATCATTGAGCCTTGTTCTGACTGCAATACCGCGGTTGCATGCAACCGCTGATGACGACCACCCTAGGTCGGATTAGGCCTGCGGTGCAGCACGTGACCGTCAATGGTAACGACGCATTTGCGGTTGCTGATGTTTAGCAATCTCACTAGCCTTTCGAAAACTGACGAACATGGGAACACCGAGCGTGGCCAATCACCTTGGGCATCTGATTGTAAGCGGACGGTGGGACAACACTGTCGCCATTGTCGACATCGCAAAAGCGCTTTTGCACGAAAATGATTGTACGCCAAACGCGATCGTTTCACGCCCACGCGTGACACCCGACGTTGGTACCAATGGCGATGGCACGCAAAAGGTCTGGGCCAGCGGCCAGCCCATCGTCGTTGCCGTCGACAGCGATGCGCGCTATGCCTACGTCGTTAATCATTCAGGAGCGGCGACACCACAGGCAGCGGGCGATTACCAGCACGGACATCCTGGCCTCATCACAGTGGTCGATCTGGCAGCGGCGCGCGATCCGACCCACAACGGCACTCTGGGCGCCGTAGTCGGATTTATACCAACAGGGCGCACCGGCCCGACGGGCTGCGGCTTGTCGCCCGACGGGCGGACACTTCTTGTCAATTGCGGCGAGGCAGCGAAGAGCGAAGACGGCGGCGACGAAGTGACTGCCATCGACATTGCCACGCGCACGGTAGCGCGGCGCATCCCGCTTGGCGAAATGCCGGGACATGCGGCGCGCGGTCCGAGTGCATTTGATAGCCCGCATCCGTCATTTGGGCGTTATGCAAACCCTACCGGCATGGCAATCTCACCGCTGAAGGGAGGGCTCATGTTTGTCGGGAACGGCGGTTTCAGTGACGTATCGGTGTTCGATTTGCAGGCTGCACTGGCCGGTGATCGCAGCGCCGAAGTTTGCCGCGTACCAATTGAGACGGGACCATTTGGCTTAGCGGCGAGCCCTGACGGACGCTTCGTTGCCGCTGCTGCACGCGAGAGCATGTCGGTGCCATTCGAAGGCAAAACGATTTCCATTATCGATGTGGAACGCGCCTCGGTTGGCGCCAAGGATGCGGAGGTTGCCCGCATTCGTGTTGGCAGTGATGATCCAAATGAGCAGACGCGGCCATTCGCTGTCGCCTTCACTCCTGACAGCAAGCAGGTCATTGCCTCGTGTTTTCGCTCCAACACGATTTCGATTGTCGATATTGCCGATGCGATTGCCGGTCGCCCTTCAGAAATTCTGCGTCTCTACCCAACTACCCCGAGCGGTGCCGCGGCACGACCTCGCGGCATCACTATTGCTGCCGGTCGCTACGCCTGCGTGATCGGTGGCGCCAAATCAGGACCTCGCAGCAGCCTTGTATGGTTGCTCGATCTGCACAACGGCAAGATCGTCGCGACCGTTACCGACGTCGGCAATGAGTCATACATGCTCGATTCCATTCCGGCTGTGCCAAACAAAACTGCATAGATGAGTGCTGCGTCGGTCTCATTGACAGGTTTTACGCCAGTGCTAGCTTCATCTCCCAACTAAGAAAAATACTCACATCCCTGGGAGGTAAGGCTTATGTTCACCCGTCGCACATTCGTGCTTGCGGCTTCGGCTGCTCCGGTTTTAGGCGCTGTATCACGGGCTTGGGCACAATCGGCCTGGGTGCCAACAAAGGAAGTCGAGTTCGTCATCCCGTTCGGCGTCGGGGGCGGAGCTGATTTGCTGGCGCGCGTCGTACACAAGATTATCGTTGATGAAAAACTGGTGCCGGTTGCGATTGCGCTGAACAATCGGCCGGGCGGCGGTGGGGCCTCAGGCATCGGTTACGTGACTTCGCGTAAAGCAGCGGATCCGCACACCATCATCCTGGTCAACGGCTCGACACAGATCACGCCGATACTGAACCCGGCAGCAAAGACGCTGTCCGAAGTGCGACCGATCTCCAATCTGATGCTCGATGATTTTGTGTTGTTCGTGAAGGGCGACGCACCTTGGAAAGATGCCAAGGAGTTTGTGGCCGACGCCAAAGGTAAGCCGCCGAAGTCGATCGCGTTCGCCACCGGCGGCACGACAGACGTAATGGCGATTACCGTGTTCGCCAAGGCAACGGGCGCTGAATACAACGTCCTGAACTTCAACAGCGGCGGTGAGGCTCTGACCCAGTTGCTGGGTGGCCATGTTCAGGCATCGATGGGTAACCCACTGGAGTTCATGGGTCACCTGCAATCCAAAGCAGTTCGCGCACTAGGCGTATTCCGCGACAACCGCTTCGCGGCATTGCCCGACGTGCCGACCATGAAGGAACAGGGGATCAATGCGCCGAACTTCCAGATGTGGCGCGGTGTGGCGACGCCCAAGGGTACTCCGGACGATGCGGCAAAGTATTGGGAAGGCATCATCGCCAAGGTCGTCGCCAATCCGGCATTCAAAAAATACATTGCTGAGAACATCGCATCGGAATCGTCAATTCCCGGAGCCGCGTTCGAGAAATTCCTGGCCGACCAGGAAAAACTCTATCGTGATCTTCTCGGTAAGCCCGCCTAAATGGCGAAATTGCGCGCCCTGTGGGGTGAACTCGCGCTATGCCTGACGTTCATTGGGATGGGCGTGTTTTGGGTTGTTGTCGCTAGCGGCATGCCGATGTGGGACGGCTTCGCCCCCTCATCCGGCTTCATGCCGCTGATATATGGGGTGCTGATGGCGTTTCTTGCCGTTGCCGCCACCGTTGTCGATGTGCTCGCGACCAAGGAAGATGGCGAGCCGAAAGATCCTGTCCAACGCCCTCTTTTAGTACTGCTGGCGCTAGGAGCGGGCGTTGCCGGCATCGAGGTAGCAGGCTTTGCGGTATCAATGTTTCTGGCCATGTTGTTTCTGTTTCGGGTCGCGGAGCGGCGGCCGTTAGTTGCGTCGTTGCTGACGTCCGTCAGCTCCGCATTGATACTGACGCTCGTTTTCCGCACGTGGCTCGGCGTGCCTCTGCCTGCTGGCCCTTGGGGATTCTAGCTGATGTCGGTGATCAATGACCTGATGATGGGGTTTGCGGGCGCACTGACGCCGTGGAACCTACTGATGTGCTTTCTCGGCGTGTTCGCCGGCCAACTCGTCGGTGCGCTGCCGGGTATCGGACCATCCTCGGCGATTGCGCTGCTGCTCCCTCTGACATTCGGCTCTGATCCGACGTCGGCGATCATCTTGTTTGCCGGCATCTATTACGGAGCGCAGTACGGTGGCACGCTGACATCGGTGCTGATAAGCGTGCCGGGCGAGCCGTCCAGCGTGATGACCAGTATCGACGGCTACCAAATGGCTTTGCAGGGACGAGCCGGCACAGCACTCGGTATTGCAGCGATCGGCTCGTTCATCGCCGGAACGATCTCGACCATTGGCTTGATGCTGCTGGCACCACCGATGGCACGCGTGGCCCTTTCGTTCGGTCCGCCTGAGTATTTTTCTCTCGTTGTGCTAGGACTGACCGCACTGGCGGCGGTCGGCGGCTCGGTGCTCAAGGGATTGACTGCGGGCATGTTCGGCCTGCTGTTGAGCACGGTCGGCATCGATCAGCAAACCGGCGTTGCGCGATTCGCATTTGATCGAGTATGGCTGCTCGATGGCGTTGGTTTCATCGTGCTGACGGTCGCTCTCTATGGCATCGGCGAGGTGCTTTCGAGCGTCGGCAAACCTATGCCAAAGCCAATTACCGCGGTCGGCAACGTTCTGCCGTCGCGTGCCGAATGGCTGCAGAGCCGCATGCCGATCCTGCGCGGCACGGTGATCGGATTCTTCATCGGTGTGTTGCCGGCCACCGGTGCTACAATTGCTTCGTTTCTTGCCTATATCGTCGAAAAAAAGGTCGCAAAGGATCCGTCGCGGTTTGGCAAGGGCGCCATCGAAGGCGTGGCTGGTCCCGAAGCGTCGAACAATGCGGCAGCGGCTGGCGCCATGGTGCCGATGCTGGCACTCGGCGTTCCTGGCTCCGGTACGACGGCGATCATTCTGGGCGCACTGATCATGTTCGGAATCCGCCCCGGCCCGGAGCTGTTTGACAAGAACGCAGCGCTGGTGTGGACCGTAATCGCCTCCATGTACATTGGTAATGCTATGCTACTAATTATGAATCTGCCGCTTGCGGGCCTGTTTGCCCAACTGCTGCGCGTCCCCTATTCGTGGCTCTATCCGCCTATTCTTGCGCTATGCGTGGCCGGCGTCTACTCGCAAGCAAATTCAATAGAGGATGTGTGGATGCTTGTCGGCTTTGGTGCGCTCGGCTGGGCGATGATGCGTTATGACTGGCCGGCCGCTCCATTGATCCTGGGGCTGGTGCTCGGCACCATCTTTGAAAACTCGCTGCGCCAATCGATGACACTGTCGCATGGTAGTGTCGACATCTTCTTCACGCGGCCGATCTCGGCCTTACTGTTGGCATGTGCATTCCTGGCAGTCACCGCTCCTTCGTTGCTGAGTGTCGCGCGACGACGCAGGTTAATCTAAGTAATCGGTTCCCCGGTTCCATTTTTTAGGTTTCGAGCGGGGAGTGCCACGACGGAAACAATGACTGCCCTCGATGCGAGCCGATCTTTCGTGCGCTCGAGCGTCTCAGCATAATCAGTGAAATTGGCAGAGACAAAGACTTGGTCGTCACGACAGAGGACAGCTGTGGCCCATGCGTGGCATATCAGTGCTGCACTCCCAAAGTCTTGTGAGGACATAAGCCATGCGCCCATCCGCTTTCCCCGTTCAAGCAGGTCGACTTCCCCCTGGTGCCATCGGCCACAATCGCGCCGTGGTCCGGAGCAACTACGCATTCTTGCCGCCAGAAGGCGTACTGAACAGCAGACTGCCAGGCTATGAAGCGACCATCGTGCGGTTTCTCGCTGCACCTGTGATGGGCGCACAGTTCGCGCAATTTATTCTGGAAATCGCAGTTGGTGGTGGCACCCGCCATGCTCTCGTCGAGGCGGGCATTCAACAATTCCATTACGTTCTCTCAGGCACTGTGCAGATGAGCATCGGGGGCAGTCTGCCTAAAGAGCTTACAACCGGCGGCTTTGTTTACGTGCCCCCCGGCAGCGCATTGACTATGAAGAACATCGGGGACGGTCCGGCCCGCGTCATCGGCTTGCGCAAGCGTTACCAAGCGATCAATCTGCCGACTCCTGAGCCTATCATTTCACGGCGTGAAGACGTGCCAATTTCCAATCACACAGGATTGCAGGGGCGAGGGTTCCAGTTCCTGCTGCCTTCGGGGGACATGCGTTTCGATTTTGAAATGAACCTGATGCATTTCAAGCTGGGGACCTATTTTCCCGACGTCGAAACCCACGTCATGGAGCACGGTCTCTACATGCTCGAAGGGCAGGGGCTCTATTTGGTCGGTGACGAATGGCACGAGATTTGGGCCGATGATTTCAT
>JANNRP010000321.1:0-1885 GCA_031401535.1 Hyphomicrobiaceae bacterium
CGGCGGTCTGCCAACCTGGGCCGAAGTTAAGGCGCAGGCGCTGACGATGCTCGGCATCACACTGGGCAATAATGACGTTGGTCGGGTGCCATTGCTCCTGACCGACGAATACGGCCGTTTCATTCCCGATACCGTGACTGGATTTGCCCAGATCGTGACGGGTACTAATCCCGATGGAACGCCAATCTTGGATTCGGGAACGCCGGGCGCACCTGTTGCTGCGTCATCCGCGCTCTCAACGGGGCACGGGTTCCTCGACGACATTGCCAATCATGCCGCACCCGGACTGGTCGACCATGACAACAATCCGGCGACCCCGCGGATCCTGAAGACCCCTGACGCTGATCCGGGCACGACGAGCGATGATGATCCCCTAACATTCGATGACGAATTGCTCGATGCGCACTTTGTAACTGGCGACGGTCGCGGCAATGAAAATATCGGCTTGACATCGGTCCATCATATTTTCCACCAAGAGCACAATCGCGTTCTTGAAGCCAACAAACTGACGATCCTGGCGACGGCAGCTGGCGGCGACGTCACGTTCCTTAATGAATGGCTCGCGGTTGACGTTGCGGCCGTGCCTGGCGACCTATCCACGTTGGTGTGGGACGGCGAGCGGATGTTCCAGGCCGCGCGCTTCAGCACGGAAATGCAGTATCAGCATCTCGTGTTTGAAGAGTTCGCGCGCAAGGTCTCACCCAGCGTCAACGTGTTTGCCGGCTACGACCAGTCCATCGACGCGTCGATCGTGGCTGAGTTTGCCCACGTCGTGTACCGGTTTGGCCACTCGATGCTGACCGAAACGGTCGATCGCCTCGGTCTCGATGGAAAACCGCTGCAACAGTTGGATGCCAATGGCAATCCTGTTATCGACGATCTCGGTGCCCCCGTGCTCGAGGAGATGGGTCTGATCCAGGCCTTCCTCAATCCGCTCGCCTACAATGCGACCGGTGTGCAAGCCGGCGGCGTCGGCCCCTCGGTTGCCGATAGCGCCGCGGGCGCTGTCATCCGCGGCATGACGCGGCAGGTCGGCAACGAAATCGACGAGTTCGTTACCGATGCCTTGCGCGACAACCTGCTTGGTTTGCCGCTCGATCTCGCCACCATCAACATGGCGCGTGCCCGTGAGCAAGGTGTGCCGTCGTTGAACGAAGCACGCCGCGAGTTCTATGAAGGAACGGCCGCTTCGAGTGTCAATGGCATCGGCGACAGCTTGCTCAAGCCCTACGAGAGCTGGGCGGATTTCGCAGCCAATATCAAGAACCCGCTGTCGATCGTGAACTTCATTGCTGCCTACGGTACCCACAGTACAATTTTGGCGGCTGGTACCGTTGATGCAAAGCGCGCGGCTGCAACCTCGCTCGTTTTGGGTAGTGCCGGGGAAACACCTCTGGAAACGGCTGATCGCGTTGCCTTCCTGACCAGCACCGGCGACTATGCCAATCTCCCAGGCGGCATCACCACGACCGGTCTCGACAACGTCGACTTGTGGCTCGGCGGCCTGGCTGAACGGAAGATGCCGTTTGGCGGCTTGCTCGGTTCGACGTTCAATTTCGTGTTCGAAACCCAGATGGAGAAGCTGCAGGATGGCGACCGGTTCTACTATCTGACGCGCGTTGCGGGCCAAAACTTCTTGTCCGAACTCGAGAACAATTCGTTCACGTCGCTGATCGAGCGCAATACGGACCTTGGCTCCGACGGCATGCACTTGCCGGGCGATATCTTCTCGGCGCCCGGTCACATCCTCGAAGTCGATCAACTCAAGCAGATCGGTCTCGATCCAGTCCACGAACTGACTGGTAATCCAATTCTGGATGCCATCAAAAACTTCAATCCGCTGGTCGATCGCGCCCTTCCGGCAACGGCGGTCGGTTATGACAGC
>JANNRP010000322.1:0-7059 GCA_031401535.1 Hyphomicrobiaceae bacterium
GTTGCCGGTAGTTTCAATTCACTCCGCAAGCGTTCCATCGTCAGCTGAATGAGCCGTGGGGACAGTGGCCCGCCCTTGGCGCCACGAAACAAAACGTCGTCCGCCTCTAGCGGAAACGGGCATAACTCCCGATAGCGTGCAATCGCATCGATCGCGATTGGCAGCACCGGCACGGCGCGCTCTTTGTTGCCTTTGCCGATAATACGGATGACATCCCGCGCTGGCGTTGGCGCGTCGCGCACGAGCAGGCCGAGCGCCTCGGATATGCGAAGGCCGGCACCGTAGAGCAGCAGCAGCACGGCGGTATCGCGGGCGCTGATCCAGTCGAGGTCGGCCGCCATGCCGCCGTCAACCACGGTGGCAGCGGCATCGGCCGTCAGCGGTTTGGGCACTGAATGCGGTACCTTGGGCATGGCGACGGTGAGGATCGCGCGGTTCTTCAAGGTTTCCTGTGCTTCGAGCCAGCGAAAGAACATGCGCAGCGCTGACATGGTGCCAGCCAATGTACGGCCTGAAACGCCGGCGCGGCGGCGACGGGCAAGAAAGCCGCGGAACGTGCGAGCGTCGACGCGTGCCAGGTCGGCTAGGCGGGGCTCAGTCTTCCGCTCCTGTTTGAGAAACCAAAGAAACTGCGCCAGATCGCGGCCGTAACATTCGCGCGTTGCCTCGGACAGTCCGCGTTCGTGGATCAGATGGGCAAACCAACCCGCGACAATGGGCAACAGGTCGCTATCGACCGATAGCTCGGCGTCGTCGACGAGCAAGCATTGCAGGGTTGCACTCACGGCTGTCAGCCCTTCGAATCGCGTGCGTTAAACTAGACACTCGGGATCAGGTTGTTAATGCTTGGTTAACGCGTGGGGCAAGTCTGGTATGGCCAAGTCGATTATATGCGATGTGCTGGTGGCGGGGTCTGGTGCCGGCGGATTTTCTGCTGCGCTGACGGCGACGTTGCATGGCCTCGACGTCGTGATGGTGGAAAAGGAAGCGCAGTTCGGTGGCACGACCGCTTATTCGGCAGGCGTGATCTGGATACCGGCCAACAGCCACGCCAAACGCGAGGGTATCGCCGATACACCGGAAGCGGCGCTCGCCTATATGGCGGCGTCCGCCGGCAATCACTTGGACACGGCGCGAGCCAAAGCGTTTGTCGATCAGGCTGCAGAGATGCTCGATTTCTTCGAAACCCGTACCCACGTACGCTACACGCTGGCGCCGAACTGGGCCGACTATGAGCCCAACCTTGATGGCGCATCTCAGGGTGGCCGTTCACTCGTTCCGGAACCCTTCGACGGGCGTCAGCTAGGGCCTGAATTCGAGACACTCCGCCCGCCGCTTGAAAGCATGATGCTGTTGGGTGGCATGATGATCGGTCGCAACGATCTGCCGCACCTGTTCAAGATGACGGCATCGGCCAAATCAGCGCTACATGTGGCGGCAATGGTGGCGCGCTATGGCCGTGATCGTCTGTCCTACAAGCGCGGCACACGACTGACCAACGGCAACGCGCTGCTGGCGAGGTTGCGGTTGTCAGCAAAGGAATTGGGCATTCCGCTAATGCTTGGCGCTCAAATCGAGAAGGTGACGATGGTCGATGGTCGCGCGGTCGGCGCCGTGGTCGCGCAAGATGGCGCGACTATCCACATCACTGCCCGCAAAGGTGTGGTGCTCGCCTGTGGCGGCTTTCCGGGCGATGCCGTACTAAAGACCCGCACCTATTCGCATGTGGCGCAAGGGCGTACGCATCATTCGTTGCCACCGGCCTCGAATACCGGTGATGGGATCCGGGTGGCGCAAACCGCAGGCGCTGCATTCAACGATGACGTCGTGAATCCCGCCGCGTGGACGCCCGTTTCGTTCGTGCCCCAGCCGGACGGCAACGCGCTGCCGTTTCCGCATTTCATCGATCGCGGCAAGCCCGGCATCATTGCCGTCGACCGGCGCGGCAAACGCTTCGTCAACGAGTCAAAGAGCTACCACGTGTTCGTCCCGGCCATGATCGAGGCCTGCCGCCGTGATCCGGTTGCCGAATGCTGGCTAATCGGCGACGCCACCGCGATTGGCAAATTCGGTCTCGGCGCCTGCCCGCCGTTTCCGGGACGCAAAGCGCCATATCTGGCGTCTGGCTACATCGTAAGCGCCGCCACGCCTGCCGCCCTGGGCCAAAAACTCGGCATCGATGCCGCCGGCCTGGCCGCCACGGTGAAGCGTTACAATGCCGATGCCCAACGAGGCGAAGACACTGAATTCCACCGGGGCACCGATGCCTATCAGCGATTCAACGGCGCGGTGGGCCATACACCCAACCCGTGCGTTGCGCCGTTGCAGATGGCGCCCTTTTACGCTGTGCGGCTGATCCCCGGCGATATCGGCACCTTTGCAGGGTTAAAGACCGACGCTGATGCCCGGGTGCTCGACCGCGAGGGCCAAGTCATCGCCGGATTGTTCGCGGTCGGCAATGACGCGGCCAGTGTCATGGGCGGCACTTATCCGGGCGCTGGCATAACGATCGGCCCGGCATTGACCTTTGGCTACATCGCGGGACGTGCGCTGGCTGGATCAAACGCCGTTTAGGTTATTTGACCTGTTGCGTGAAAACGGGTGCGCGGTTATACACAACACCTTGAGCCGCCCGGCTGGGCATGCCGTGGCGGCTCTTTATCGTTTGCAACCACAAACGGTCCAACCTCGGGTCAGGGATATTTTTCCTTGCTTCCCAAAGGCTTGCGCCTAGAGCGCCTTGGGGCCGTATCCACTCAAAAGGAGCAACCAAATGCCCAAGCTGAAGACCAAAAGCGGCGCCAAAAAGCGCTTCAAGGTGACGGGTACCGGCAAGATTGTCGCCGCGGCCCAGGGTAAACGGCACGGAATGATTAAGCGGACGACGAAATTCATTCGTTCGGCGCGCGGCACCATGGTGCTGAACGACAGCGATGCAAAGATCGTCAAAAAATACATGCCGTACTTCCGTTGAGCAGTCGACACGACGCTTGACCGGAACCCCCATTGTCATCTGACGGAGCACCATTATGGCACGCGTAAAACGCGGCGTAACAGCCCACGCCAAGCATAAAAAGATCTTGAAGGCCGCCAAAGGTTTCTACGGTCGCCGCAAGAATACAATTCGCATCGCCAAGCAGGCGGTCGAGAAATCGATGCAGTACGCGACGCGTGATCGCAAGCGTCGGAAGCGTACGTTCCGCGCGTTGTGGATCCAGCGCATCAATGCTGCCGTTCGCGAACTCGGCATGTCGTATGGCCGGTTCATCGATGGCCTTAGCAAAGCTGGCATCGAGATCGACCGAAAGGTTCTAGCTGATTTGGCCGTCAAGGATCCGGACGGGTTCAAGGCGCTGGTCGAGCAGGCAGCCAAGCACGCCGGTTCATCTTCGGATGCTCCTGCCAAGGCTGCTTGAGCCGATCCAACATTGGGACGTGGCAGGCGAGGTCGATTTATGGCCATGGATGGTCTTGGCGATTTGGAAGCCTCTTTGCTCGCCGATATTGCTTCGGCGGGCGACTTGACTGCGATCGAACACGCACGCATCGCGGTTCTTGGCAAAAAGGGGCGCATCGCTGAGTTGATGCAGAAGCTCGGCTCCATGCCAGCGGATGAACGCAAGGCGTTCGGTGCGGCCGTCAACATCCTGAAGACTAAGGTTTCGGCGGCCATCGATACCCGCAAAGATACGCTGGAAGCAGGATCGCTTACCGCGCGCCTTGCTGCCGAACGTGCGGATATTTCATTGCCGGTTCGGCCGTCAACGCTCGGTGAAGGTCGCATTCATCCCGTAAGCCAGGTGTTTGACGAGATCATTGAGATCTTCGCCGACATGGGCTTCTCGGTCGCCGAAGGCCCAGATATCGAGACCGACGATCTGAATTTCACCAAGCTCAATATTCCGCCTGAGCATCCCTCTCGGCAGGATCACGACACGTTCTACCTGAAGCCGAAGGCAGATGGCTCACGCATGGTGCTGCGTACGCATACGAGCCCGGTGCAGATCCGCACAATGCTGAGTCAGAAGCCACCGATCCGCATCATCGCGCCCGGTCGCGTCTATCGCAGCGATAGCGATCAAACGCACACACCGATGTTCCACCAGATCGAAGGCCTCGTCATCGACGAGACGACGCACATGGGGCATCTCAAGTGGTGCTTGGAGGAGTTCTGCAACGCGTTCTTCGAGGTCGACGATGTGAAGATGCGGTTTCGCTCGTCGCATTTCCCGTTCACCGAGCCTGGTATGGAAGTTGACATCGATGCCGCGGCGATCGGCAAGCCGGGCAAGTGGCTCGAAATCCTCGGCTCCGGCATGGTACATCCGAACGTAATCCGCAATTGCGGGCTCGATCCGGAAAAGTACCAGGGCTTCGCGTTCGGCATGGGCCTCGATCGTATTACCATGCTTAAATACGGCATTCCCGATCTGCGCGATATGTTCAGCGGTGATCTGCGTTGGATGCGGCACTATGGATTTGCTTGCCTCGATGTGCCAACGCTCGCGGGTGGTTTAAGTAGTTCTTGAAGTTCTGCCATGCGACTCCCATTCGGGGAACCGACCGCCGGGCGCGGTCGACCTGGAGCAGATTGAGATATGTCGGCACTGATCAGTCCGTCGTTCGCGATTCTGTTTGCCGTCGCTCTGAGCGTCGCAATGATCGCAATGTCGGTCTACATCGTGTTCACGCACCAGGAGCGCCAGGAAGAGATCGACAGTTGGGTTGACTACTCTTTTTCACGTGAAACACTGCGCCGCGCGTTCTTCTACTATCGCTGGCTAGGCGTGGCGATGATCGTGTTCTATGTGATGTTCACGGTCAGTTGTCTGATCCTCCAGGCCGAGGGTCACAAGCTGTTCACCGATGGTCGCACGCCTTTGATCGCCGGCCCAATCGCTACCTCGTTCTTCACCATTGATCTGATGTTGCGTGGCGGTCTGTTCGACTTCATGCAGCACTTCGATTTGCGGGTCTCGCATTTGTATCTCAACCGGCAGGTGACGTGGTTCGTCTGGTACAGCTTCGTATTCCGTATGTTTTACGGGTTGACGCTGATCCGTATCCTATTTTCGCTGGCTTGGATCCTCGCCAAGGTTCGAGTGATGCGGCAGCGGCAGCGCGATACGAATACGCAGCTGCGCTTGTTCGATTGAGCGGGTAGCGTGGTTACTTCCGGCTGGTCCAGTAGATGCCGAAGACCAGCATCCAGAACAGGATCGCCATTACGTCGAACAGCACTTCGAGCTGGCGCAGCTCCTTAGAACTTGCCAATTCTGGTGGCCCGAAAAGAAAGGACAAGCTGACAATCACGCCGCCAATCAGGCAGGCGCCAATCAAGCCCCACAAAACCCTAGTTGTGCGCCGTGTCATACCCAATCCCCACGGGAAGTTCTGCCAGTGCAACGATGGTGCGCCGCAATATCCGTCGTGGCAAGACTCAGAAACGATAACCGTAGCGAATGCCAAGACTGTCGAGTGCTTCATTGTAGCGCTGCGTATTGCCGTTCGAGATATGCTCGAAATATACCGACACGCTGTTGTGGGCGTCGAAGCGGAAGCCGATTTCGGCTGGAATGTGGAACAGCACGCGGCTACCAAGCGCTTTGCGATCGACCGCATCGGGGATCAGATGGCCATCATGCACTGCGCCGCCGAGACCAATGCCGAAATATAGCCCTGACACCGTATCGATCTGCCAGCGTGCGCCAACATAAGCTTTGCTGGTGTGTCCGTTGGTATTGAAGGTGCCGCCAAGGGCTGGGCGGATGTCGCCCCACAGGAACGGTATCGATGGTGCAAACAGCAATTCACCATTTATATCTATGCCATTTTCAAGTCGGAACCCGCTCCACAAATCAGGCACGTCATGCGCCAACACGCCGACCTTCATCTCGTAAATGAATGGCGGCGGAGTTTGAGCCTGCACAACATTGGTGGCGCTCGCCAGGGACATTAGCCCAAGCACGCTGCAACAAACCTGACGTACGGTCGTCGTAAAAAGTTTCATGTGCTGGACAGTAGCTTATTCGCGGCATTGTGACACCCGTTCAGTGAGGTGTGCAGACCTGCAACCTTGGTGGCGTGACCAATCAGACGCAGATCCGACAATCATCGTTTCAAAAGAAACGCGCGAACTGGTGCCAGTGATTGTACCGGGTCCTCCTCGTGCGGCACATGACCGAGTTTTGGGAATGTGACGAGCGTACTGTCGGGTAACGCCTTCTGATAGTCGATGGCATTGCTGAGCGGTATCATCGCGTCTTTTTCGCCCCAAACCAACAGGGTTGGTGCCTTGATCGATTTTAACAGCGGCACTGGATCTTCTAGCACGAGTTGCTCCATGCGGGCGATGATGGCGCCACGCACGCCGGGCACTAGCATCAGGTCGTGATAGCGGGTGACGACATCGTCGGGCAAACGGCTCTGGTCAGCGTAGGCGGGTGCGAGGCTCGATTTCAGCATCGGCTTGGGCAGCACGTACTGCATTAGCTTGACCATGGTCGGCACAGACGCGCGTTTTCCGTACTCGAGGCCGAAACTCGCGAATCCATCCGGTGATATCAGGATCAGCTTGTCGACGCGGGCCGGATACTTGGCGGCAAACTCCCAGGCAAACCGGCCGCCCATCGAATTGCCAGCAATGCTGGCGCGTGCGATGCCGAGCTTGTCCATGAGGGCTGCTATAACCGTCAGCATCCGTGCGTCGGTGTAGTCGCCGGTCGGGTCGATGCCGGTCAGCCCGAAGCCCGGCAGATCGAGGCGAACGACTCGAAAGTCAGGCTCCAACGCCTTGGCCCAGGCGTCCCAGGTGTGCAGGCTCATGCCGAATCCATGCAACAGGATGATCGCGGCTGCGTCCTTGTCCTTTCGCCCGGTATCGCGCACGTGCAGCCGCACGCCAGCGGCCTCGACGAACTGGCTCGGCGCGGTGGCGTATTTGGCTTCGAGCGCCGCTCGCGACTTGTCTGGCGTATAGAGCCATGCGCCAGCGGCGATCAGAGCCACGGCGAAGGCCAGCAAGAGGTAGGTCAATTTAGGGCTCACGGGAGGGCTCGT
>JANNRP010000323.1:0-15447 GCA_031401535.1 Hyphomicrobiaceae bacterium
GATTGATCTCAGTGAATTTAAACTCAGTTGACGCGGAATTTCGGTCCAGCCGAGCCACCACCAGTGTCCGTTCATTGAAAGGGCACCTATGCCCGCGAAACCAAATTGTACTATGACGCTCAAGCAATGCAATCACTGCAGATTTTTGGTGATGGAAGCTTCCAGACAGGCGGTGACACATGAACATTCTCGTGGTGGGTGCTGGCGCGGTTGGAGGTTATTTCGCAGGGCGCCTGTTGGAAGCTGACCGCGACGTGACGCTTCTCGTACGTCCGCGACGCGCGGAGGAACTGGATAAATTCGGCCTGCACATTGCAAGCATAGCAGGCGATGTCCATTTCCCTTCGCCACGAACCTTGTCTTCGGATGCTTTGGACCGGCCTTTCGATCTCGTTCTACTGAGCTGCAAAGCTTATGATTTGGAAAACGCAATGAATTCTTTTGCGAAAGCGGTGGGACCGAGCACGACGATACTGCCTTTGTTGAACGGGATTCGCCACCTCGATGCACTTGGTCAACGTTTTGGCCGCGAGCATGTACTTGGCGGGCAGTGTCTGTTGTCGTCGACTCTTGTTGCAGAGGGACGGATTGTGCATCTCAACGATAGTCACAGCCTGACCTTTGGCGAGCAGGATGGAGCAATCTCTGTCCGCGTCGAGGCTATTACTTCGCTGCTATCCGGGGCTCGCTTTGATAGTTGGCCGAGCACAACGATCGTGCAGGACATGTGGGAGAAGTGGATCTTCATTGCATCATTGGCGGCGGTATCGTCGCTGATGCGCGGCAACATTGGCGACATCGTCGCGGGAGCAGCCGACGCCCTAGGTGTCGATCTCCTGGATGAGTGCTGTGCTATTGCAGCCCATGCCGGATTCGCGCCTCGGCCGGATTTCCTCACGCGCACGCGCCCAATGTTTCGCGTTGCCGGCTCGCCCCTCACCGCGTCTATGTTGCGCGACATTGAGCGCGGCGCCCCCGTCGAGGCGGATCATATTTTGGGCGATCTGCTTAGCAGAGCTGACGCATCTCACCAAGGGCGCTCATTGCTCGCGATCGCGCTCGCCCACGTCAAAACTTATGAGGCAGGCCGCGAGCGCAAAAATCTGTCTCAAATTCTCGCACCTGACTGCGCGGGAGGACGAAGGCACTAACTCGTCGGACTAATTCGGGTCAGTCAGAGCGCTTAGGACGCCAACACAAAAGCGGTTACTTTTTCCTCTTATGTCCTGTCGCATAGAGCGCCGGCATAAACTCGTCGGAATGATTTTGGGGTGCCGCCTCGCCAGCCAAGCGAGCACAAAAACGCGTCTCCAATTCTCGCATCTGACTGAGCGGATGGATGCAGGCACCAATTCGTCGGACAAGTTTTTGTCTGTTGCGGCGTTGAGCAGGCGAGCACAAAAACTCAAATTGCAATCCCTGCCGTCGACAACGGAAGTAGAACGTCTCGCAAACCAGCGCATCGGCCAGGAAATCTTCCGTGAAGCTTTGATAAATTTCTGGTCTGGTCGTTGCGCCATCACTGGTCTCGACCAGCCCGAGCTACTGCGCGCCAGTCACATGAAGCCTTGGGCTGATTGCGCCGATGACGCCGACCGTTTGGGCCCGCACAACGGGCTCCTTCTTGCCGCGCATTGGGACTTGGCATTCGACACGGGCTTGGTGACATTCGAGGACGACGGAACGTTGCGTTCATCACCTCGACTTACTCAAAAAGCGGAGTCTCTGCTGATGCCCAACGCGCTGAACTCTCCAAGTCTCACGGCGCTGCGAGCCGGCCATCTTCCGTTCCTCTGCCATCACCGGCAGTTTGTCTGGAAGGAATAGAACGTCAAGTCGCCCTGGTGGTGCGTCTAACCCGCACCCAATCTTCTGCATAATTTTCGTTATGGAAACTGGCCGCACGAACTTTCGCGGTAGCCGCAATGAAGAACGGATCTAGGACGCTTTATCCCAAAAGCAGAAGTCGACCGGCTTGCGATCGGCGGGGCAGTGAGCACCGCCGACCACGTCCGGAATCGGCGGTAGTGCGTCACTCAATCAGATGTCGATCTTCTCCGCGATCTCGATGGCATCGTCGACCTCGATCCCAAGGTAGCGCACGGTGCTTTCGATCTTCGAATGTCCAAGTAGGAGTTGGACTGCACGGAGGTTCCCGGTTCGCCGATAGATCAACACTGCCTTCGTCCGACGCAGCGAGTGCGTGCCGAACTTTGCAGGATCGAGTCCGATACTCGCCACCCACTCCTGAACGAGCCGAGCGTACTGCCTCGTTGTCAGTCCACACTTTCTGCCCCGACCGGCGAAGAGGTACTGACCCGGCTTGCGTTCGGTCAGACGCAGGTACTCATCGATCGCTTGTCGCGTCTGATCAGTTAACTCGAACCGGACCGGTCTGCCGGTCTTCTTCTGCCGGATAGTCGCGCGATCCATTGAGTAGCCGCTCGGCGCAACGTCATCGACGCGCACAGCGACGACATCGCAGCCACGCAGCTTGCTGTCGATCGCCAGATTGAACAGCGCGAGGTCGCGTTTTTTGCCCGCCATCTGCAGCTTGGTTCGTATCGACCAGACGTGGCTTGGTCGCAGCGGCGGCTTTGCACCGACAAGCTTTCCTTTGTTCCACGGCTCGCGAACTGGCTTGGTGAGTGAAGAAACACGTTCCTTTTCCATGGTCTGTCTCCTTTCTAGAGAGACGAACGACCATGCGCCGATGTCGACCATTCAGACTGATCCGGCGGTCGAGATTGGGCCAATTCTTCCGTGCCTTGGTTACCGGTCGTCGATACTGACCCACAAGAGACGAAGCGGCGTGAGCACAAATCGACCCGAGTTCCGTCTGCTATCGTGACGAACAGACAATCGAGAAGCCGTGCTCCGTCGCCACTGCCGGATGCAGAGATCTCACGTTGAGGGCTCTCAGGAAGTGGTCCGATCGATCACTTTCAGCTCCAATGTTGTGCGTGGGGCAGTCGAGCGAACCATCCTGGGCCCGATGACAAGAATTCCCGCCCCACGACTGAGCCCAAAGGCTCACTTGATTTCCCACGTCGTGATGTGGGGGATGTCGATGGCGAAGGTGCCCGGGGGCGAACCCACAGGCACGTCCTTGTTGATGTGCGCGAACGGCTCTTTGCCGGTGTGAGCGGGAAAGCGGTTTTCGTGCGCGCTTTCACTTCGATAACCCGCCAAAGTTGTGGGTAACAAATGCCATAGCGTGCTCCAAGTTGTTCCTTTCTGATAGTTCAATGCACCGAGATTCGCGCATTCGAATCGGTCAGTTGGTGTTGCACGAATTTTCAGCAGCACTTCCGCATCGTCCCAGCCATTTGGGTTGCGCATGCGAGAGCGCGAAGATTTCGAGTTGTCCGCGTGAGCGTCTGCGTTGTGCTTCACGAGCCCGGCCATGAGCTGGATCGCGATCCACGTTATGTCAGGCAATCATAGGATGTTTGCATGTGGTTCGGCGATCGGAATTGGCATGTGCTTTGGTCTAGTTTGACCAGCGGTCAGCGGTCAATGACAGCGATCCGGTGCACACGGCGCGCGATCAACGAAACAGTGCCGCCTTCGAAGTTTGTGCAACGGTCCCGAACAGCAATCAAGCGGTTGGTCTTATCGGTCTATGCGGCGTTGTTCGTAACGCTGCTGCAAGTGTGCGCTGCGCCGATTGCGATGGCACAATCGTTGAACTGCGGAACGGCAGGCACCTCTACGAGTGGCACTGTCATTGGCACGAACGGTGCCGGTGACAAGACGGACACAATCAGCGTTACGAATCTATCGAGCGGAAATATTATCGCGTTGAATTTGACGAGTAATGGCACTCAGACCGCAGATATGTTGCTGACGAGTGGTGGGACGGGCACATTATCAAGCACAATATTCACGATTGGTGCCACTCCGGCAACTCTGGCTCATACGTTTACAGCGACCATCAGCGGATCGCATTCGGTTACGATCACCATCACGAATACCGGCAATACGGCGGGCCGCAACGTGGGCTGGACCGCGACGTGTTCTTCGCCACGCACGCTATCGATCAATGGCGCAGGAGCAGGAACGGGCACCATTGCCGGCACCCCGCCGAGCACCATAAACTGCACGAGCACGGCAGGCGCGACAAGCGGCACGTGCTCGGAGATCGTAGCCAATGCCACAGTGCGTATTCTAACGGCGACACCTTCCGGTGGGTCTGCCTTTGTGAGCTGGACAGGCTGCGACGTTGCAGTCGGTAACATTTGCACGCAGACTGTTGCAGGCGGCAACGAGACTGTGTCCGCCAATTTTGGCGCAGCCCTGACACTAACCCTTTCGTCGGCGGCAGCAGTTCTGACGCGCGGCGTGGCCATGACGCCGGTAACGTCAACGCCGGCGGGTGGCAGCGGCACGTACAGTTCCTACAGCATCGCGCCGGCGTTGCCGGCCGGCCTGACGCTGAACACCTCAACGGGGACAATCTCAGGCACGGCGACGGTGGCGTCTGTGCTCACCACCTACACGGTGACCGTGACGGACAGCGCCGGAGCCACCGCAACCGGCACGATCGAGTTCACCGTAGGCCAACCGAAAATCGTGATCGCCCCCAATAAGCTGCCGGACGGCGATTTGCGCGTCGCCTATAACCTGACCTTTGCGGCATCCGGCGGAACCGCTCCCTACACTTATGCAATTGCCTCCGGTGCTTTGCCCCCCGGCCTTTCGCTCAATGGGACGACCGGCGTGCTGAATGGGACGCCCACCGAATTCGGCAAATTCACGTTCACGGCAATGGCGACTGATCGTTTCGGATCAACTGGCGCCCGGAGCTATACGCTCGTCATCGGCACTACATTTGTCGAGAAGCGAACGCGGGAAGTCATCGGCAATTTTGTGGCTCATCGCGCCGATATGCTGACAGGCAATGAACCCTCACGGTTGAGAGACTTCCGGCGCCATCGCGGGACGCTGTTTGGTTCGAACGGTGCAGCTGCGGCCGCGGCAACGGCGGACAACGGATCGGAAGCGAGCGGGCCTCCGGTGGCCTTCAATGCCACTCCCGATGCGGACGGCAAACTGAGCCGCTTGGCTTTCGGAACAAGTCTGCAGAAATTGATGGGCGCAAAGCGGCAGTCATCCGTATCGTCGGAGAGCCGATCGAGCGAGCGACCTGATGGTGCGATGGCGCTCGGTGCGCCTCGTTCGACCGTTGTGCAGCAACAGGGAAATTCACCGTTCGATATCTGGGTCGAGGGATACACGACGCACTTCGATGACGACGACGGCGGGTCGAGCGGCAATGTCGGGATTATGTATCTCGGCGCGGACTATGAAGTTCTGCCCGGTCTTATGGTTGGCGCACTGATGCAGTTCGATTTCGCCAATGAAAAATCCGGACTTTTAGGTAGTTCCGCCGAAGGCCATGGCTGGATGGCGGGACCCTATCTATCTGCGAGGCTCACGGATAACCTCTTCTTTTATTCGCGGGCGGCGTGGGGCCAATCAGAGAACTCTGTTAGCCCCTTCGGAACCTACACCGACCGAGTGGACGGTGAGCGGTGGATGGCGCGCGCCGATCTGACCGGTGACTGGCAGTGGGACCGGTGGCGCTTCAGTCCTACCCTCGGCTTTGCTTACTTCGAAGAGGCCATCAAGTCATACACCGACAGCAGTGGGATCAGGATTGATGGCCAGACCTACGCTCTTGGCCGATTGAATTTCGGACCAGAGATTGGTTACAGCATTCCCCTTGCTGATGGTTCCACCTTAGGGCCCATGTTCTCCGTCCAGGGGATCTGGGATTTCGAAGGTGCCCATGGGGTGATGTTCAATGAGATCCCGGGCGGGACCCCGGAATTCAGAGCCAAGGTCCAAGCTGGTGTGTCGCTGATCGCCCCTTGGGGGTACTCAATTCGCGGTTCGGGCTTCGTTGATGGGATTGGAGCCAACGACTACAAAGCCTACGGCGGCCAGCTCATGATCAACATGCCGCTCAACTAAGCGGATTTACGACGTTGACAGAAGTGCCAAGTTTTTTGGCGTCTCTTCGGTTCTAAATTAGTCATCACGTCGTGACTGCTCATGGCCCGTAGCGACGTAAACCTGACGGCAGCTATCAGATCAAAGCTACCGGTCACTCTGCTGCCTGATGCTCAATCCCATTTGCGGACATTTAGCCTCCCGAGATCGGCGACGCGATTAACGCCGCCGACTACGTCCGTTGACGGGGTCTTTGCGTCGATTTTCAGATGTCGATCTTCTCTGCGATTTCGATCGCATCATCGATTTCGATTCCGAGATATCGAACAGTGCTCTCGATCTTCAAATGTCCCAGCAGAAGCTGGACGGCACTCAGGTTGCCGGCCCCACGGTAGATAAGTACCACCTTCGTGCGACGTAGTGAGTGCGTGCCGAACTTTGCAGGATCCAGACCGATACTCGCCACCCACTCCTGCACGAGCCGGGCGTATTGGCGCATAGATATAGCTTTACCCTCGCCCCTTTTTATTTTCGATAGCGTTCAGAGCCAGAAGCGGCTGAAATGAAATAAGGATGGCGACGCAGGAATCTGGCTGTCGCCTTACTCAGCGGCTTCTAGAAAGTGACCATCAGCATCGCGATGAGTTTGGCAACAGCTTGTAGTTCCATCCTCCTGCGGCACATTCATCATGCCGCCATCGGCCGGCAGGGTTTGTTCCGTGCCCCGGCAGCCCGGTGACAAACGCACACAGTTTCTACCTTCCCGCTTGGCGACATATAATGCTTCGTCGGCCACCTTCAGAACCTCCATTGGAGAGGCGCCTGATTCTGGGAAAGATGCAACGCCGATCGAAATCGTTACTCTCGGGAGAGTACCCTCGGCATAGCGCACAGCAAGCGCTTCTATCTTTGCACGCAGATCTTCGGCGCGTTTTGCAGCGACGGCGGGTACCGCACCAGGTAACAGGACTACGAATTCTTCTCCGCCGAAGCGGCACGGCACATCCTCCTCTCTAAAGGTACTATGAAGGGCTTCACCGACGCAGCGAAGGACACAATCGCCCGCGTCATGCCCGTGGTTGTCATTGAAGGTTTTGAAATGGTCTACGTCAATCGAAAGCACGCTTACTGATTGTTTTCCTCGCGCCGCGCGCTGGAATTCGCGACGACAGGTTTCAAGCATGTAACGCCGATTAAACAAGCCTGTCAGAACGTCTCTGATCGATTGGTCGCGAAGTTGCTCACGGAGTTTCACGTTGGCAATGGCGAGGCTGATGTGCTCGGCAGCCGCGAGGCCGAGACGCCGCTCTTCAGCGAACGCCGTGTCGACATTTTCGATGCCGGGCGTCATATCCGGAGCGAATTCCAAGTGCAGCAGGCCGACGGTTTCTCCATGGGCGAGGATGGGGATGCAGCAGTAATCGGCTCGGGCGTCCGAGTGAACGTGTGAGCAGTCGAACTCAATTTCGTTCTGCCCATGCGTATATGTCCTGCCTCGCCTCAGACCCCAGCAATCGTCTGGATGCATCGTTTCCGTGCCTTGCTTGCCGTTCCAGACCTTTACACATTCGAGAATGTCGCGCGAATTCGCGTAAATGTAGAGGCTGCCGGTGCATGCCGGCAACATTCGCGACACGAACGTCGCGATCATCTGATAGAGTTCCACTTCGGATTTGGCCGACTGCAGCCACTCGTTGAGATCTGAAAGTAAGCGCGATTCTCGTGTAAGCTGATTGCGCGCCACAGCATTATTGCGGAATACTTCCACTGATCGCGCCATTTCGCCGAGTTCGTCTTGGCGGCCGGTTTGAAAGGCTGTTAGTTGCGGTATGACGGTGTCAACATGCCCGCTCGCCAGCTTGTGCATTGCGCCAATAATTACCGCGAGCGGGGACAACACATCGAATCGGATTACGTAAGCCGCTAACGCGCTAATCAGAAGTCCAATGAGCAGCCCAAATTGGCTAAGCCGCTTGGCCAGGGAGGCAAACGCTTCTGCGTCGGCAGCCTCAGTCTTTGCAAAATCCTCAATCTTATCGCCGACGCCATCCATGGCGACTTCTAGCGCAGAGAATTGCTTTTCGAAATCGACCAACAACGCTTCGGCTTTTCGGTCATCTTCGAAGATTGTTTCTACGAGTTTCTTTGCAACGGAAGTATAGCTTTCAAGCGGTTGCTCAACTTGAGAAACTGCAGTCTGCACTTCGAAAGGAAGCAATAACCCCTTATTCGCGGCTTCTAGAGATCTGAAGGCAGTGGCGTGTTCTATAAGATCTGCCTCTACTATTTTCCTGCTGTCAGGTGACTTGGTGGCAGCAAAGAATGCCCGGTAGACGTCAGCTCTGATGGCGTCATGCATCATGTCAGCGACGGTATGATTTCGTAATGCTATTGTGGCCGCATTCGATCGCTTGAGCACCTCGGCAAAGGTGCTGGTTGATGAGATTGCGCCGAATGTCAGCATGGCAATCGTGATAACGCTTGCAGCTGTCACCAGAAAAAGTTTTGCTTTAAGCGTTAGACCCATTGGGGGTGTCCTCAGATCACTGCAAAGACCATGGCGTCGTAGATCGGGCGAACGCGGGGGCTCTCCTCGTTTCCGAAGTCCAATTGTAAATAGATACTCTCTATTGGTAAGGAAACTCTTCGTGTCCTTTTAATGATTTGATCATAACTGAAATCATCTGAGAGAATTATTTAGTTATATATATGTCTTAGTTTTTCGTCGTTTATCTGACGGAAGGTTGGATTTTAGTTTTGACGTTGATCGCCTTTGTCGATATTACTAGCGGAAGCTGCAACGGGTTTGAGCTAACGTGACCTGAGACCCTTCGTTCCTCCAGTCAAAGGGAGAGTCCAGGGCTCATGTTTTGCCCGTTGCCAGTGATCCCGGCAAGGGCCTGGTGGTGTTTGCGGTATTCCTCCGGTGTCTTGTTGGCGAGGGCTGAATGCGGCCGCTCGGTATTGTAGTCGTCGCGCCAGTTGGCCAGCACCGCGCAGGCCTCGTCGAGCGACGAGAACAGCGTCTCGTTCAGCAGCTCGTCTCTGAGCCGCCCATTGAATGACTCGATGAACGCGTTCTGCTGCGGCTTGCCGGGCTGGATATAGTGCCAGTTGACGCCGCTTGCGCTGCTCCATTTCAGGATCGCCATGCTGGTCAGTTCGGTGCCGTTGTCCGATACGCACGTCCGCGGCTTGGCCTTGCGCCGGGCAATGGCTGCATCCAGTTCACGAGCCACGCGGGCTCCCGATAACGACGTGTCGGCGACCAGCGCCAGACATTCCCGCGTGCAGTCATCGACGACCGCGAGAATGCGGAACCGGCGCCCGTCCGTGAAGCTATCGGACACAAAGTCGAGCGACCAGCGTTCGTTCGGACGCGCCGGCAGGGTCAGGGGCGCCCGCACGCCGAGCGCTCGTTTGCGGCCGTTGCGCTTGCGAACCTGAAGGCCTTCTAACGCGTACAGACGCCGGAACCGCTTCTGGTTCATCGCCAAGCCCTCCTTCTTCAACAGAAAATGCAAACGCCGGTAGCCGAACCGGCGCCGGATCTGCGCCAGCTCACGGATGCGCAGCCGAACGGCGCCATCATCACCCCGCAGGCTGCGATATCGAACCATCGAACGATCAATCGAAAGTATCTGACATGCCCGCCGCTCGCTCACATCGTGCGCTGCGCACGCGTGGGCCACGGCCTGCCGTTTGGCGGCGGGCATCACCACTTTCGGCTGTTAATGTCCTTCAGGATCGCATTGTCCAGCATCGTCTCGGCCAGCAGCTTCTTCAGTTTGCTGTTCTCGTCCTCGAGTGCCCGCAGCCGCTTGGCATCCGACACGTCCATGCCGCCGAACTTCGACTTCCACTTGTAAAATGTGGCACCGCTGATGCCGTGCTTGCGGCAAACCTCGGCTGTTGGCCGCCCGCCTTCCTGCTCGCGCAGGATCGCGATGATCTGCTCTTCCGAAAACCTGCTCTTACGCATCGTCCGTCTCCTCTTTGGAGTGACGGACTCTACCCAAATATGGACGAGATCGAGGGGCTCCGGTCACATCGCGTAGCCACTCGGCGCTACGTCGTCCACGCGGACCGCGACCACGCTACAGCCGCGCAATTTGCTATCGATCGCTAAGTTGAACAGAGCAAGATCCCTTTTGCGCTCCTGCATTTGAAGCTTTGTTCTGATTGACCCTGCCCCCCAACCGGTACTCGGTCATAAGCAGAGTCTGTTCGGGTTTGAGTCACGCCCCAACCTTGGATCAGGTGAGGCTAGAATTATTAGCAGTAGCAAACCGACTGGCCAGCTAGAACAGTACGACACCGGTGAGGCTCAACACGTCACCTCTGAACCTATTTTCGGCATCCAAGTCATGTAGCCATTTGCCGACAACTTTGCCTTCAATCCCCAGTTCTGTCGGCAGCCACATAAAAGATGGACCTGCGCCCACTGAGTAACTTCGCGCGCCTGCATCGGAGACGCCAAACCCACTGTCCGTCTCAATCTGCGTGTAGACATAGCCTTGCACACCTACGGCAAATCGAGGCGACACGAATAGGTTGAGCATACCATCGATGTGGAGTTCACTGCCGGTTTTATAGTTTGTATCTGAGTTCTCCGTGTTGACCATCAATCCTTGTACCAGAGACACCTCAATGCCAGCATTTTGGTCCAGCCACGTGGTTGCAAAAACAGTATCAAAGCTGAAATAGTTTCGGCCCAGGTTGAGCGAAGATCGCGAGTCGAACTTACCTGTTGGAATGAATATGGCTTCGTAAAGGCTCCAATGCCAGTTGCCTGAGTTCCAATATAGTATGACCGGCGACACGCTGGTGTCCGCCTGCCCCTCAGAATGAGCATTACTCTTAACCGTTCCAGCTGGACCGCTCAGGCTTATGCCAAGGTCGGCGCTGATGTACGCTGAATACGCACCGAACGCTAAACTCGCGCCCAAGAATTTTTCCGTAGTTACCTTCTGAAATCCATAGATGAATGCGCTCGCCTCAAGCGAGATCCTTCCTGAACTCGAGGGGATACCCTGATCTGCTTTGTAGTTGTACGATGTTGCATAGACGTATAGGCCGGGGCGGGGCGCAATCGCTACTCCGAAGTCCCCATAGTATCCGGCCAAATAGTGACTCAATCCGCGCTCCGCTGCGTGACACGGCGCGATGTTGGCGAGGGTCGCAACAACCACTGCGCAGAGCCGCAGGCTCAGACGTCTCGCGCCAAAAATATGTATGGTTGAAGGTATGTGAAACATATCGGTCACAACTGCCAAACCAATGACGGACACCGCAATAGGATACGATGATTTTTGATTGTGTCGATCAAAAAAGTCAAAGTCAGCTGGCTTTTGGTCGATACCGCGCAATCGGCAACAAACCGCCGATAACGCTAATTGTCCGGGCGACGGCAGAAAGCGCACCCGTATCAAAGCAGGCGAGAAATTCGAGCCTCGCCTGGACTAACGATGGTGAGCGGTTCACATGAGGTTCGGACTCTAGCTCAAATTGGAAGAATCTTTTCCCCGGCAGGTCAGTGGGCGCAGCCGGAAGGCGGCGACCGAGTCCGTGCTTTGCGACCGATCAGTTTTCGCAATACAGTCCATTCGCGTGCGCCACAATCCAGGCGCGTGTATAGCTTTACCAGAAATCTTTGTGATGTCCGACGACCAACCTACCTGCCAATTTTTCCCTCAGCACGCGTGTTCGGCAAAGGCGGTTGCCCACTCGTATACTGGCTGACGAAGTCAGATATTTCCGAAGCCGGCAAGGGTTTCGCAATTAAGTAGCCCTGAATGAACCGGCAGCCGAGTATTTCCAACAGCCGCCGTTGGCTCTCTGTCTCAATGCCCTCTGCAACGACCTGAAGGTCCAAGGACCGCGCAAGCTGCAGCACAGCCTTCACGATCGAAAGGCTGTGTCTGTCGGCTTCCATGTCTTGCACGAAAGAGCGATCGATCTTCAGGCAATCGATCGGGAACTTCTTGATATGAGTTAAAGATGCGTAGCCCGTGCCAAAATCATCAAGGGCAATCTTAACCCCAAGTTCATGGAGCTCTTCCAAACCACGTTTTACAGTTTCGGCGCCACCTCCAAGAAACATGCCCTCGGTGACCTCGATGGTGATCTGTTGCGGCGTGACCCCCCATTTGGCCAGTAAGCCATCAAGCCTCTCGGCAAAGTCGCCGGTCGCGAAATCGACTGAGATAACGTTGATCGCCACATAGCCAAATTCGACGCCCGCTTTGTTCCACGCGCCCGCCTGCTGGACGGCAGCATCCAACACCCTCACGCCGATTGCAGCGCCCAGAGCTGGATCTTCGAAGGCGTCAAGGAACGCCCCGGGTGGCAAGATGCCCTGTTGCGGATGCCGCCAGCGCAGCAGCGCCTCAACACCAGAAATCGCTTTTTTGCACGTTTTGACGACCGGCTGGTAGTACAGGCACAGCTCGTCGTTTTCGAGGGCGGCGCTAATTTCCCGGCGGATACGGATGCTCCGGTCAAGCGACCGCCGCATATCCGGCTGAAAAACTTCATAGCGGCCCCGGCCGCGCGACTTAGCACAATAGAGCGCCAAATCTGCGCTTTTTAGCAGATCGGTTGTCTTTTTGGCATCGATCGGAAATATTGTGATGCCGCAGCTGATTGAGCACTGCCGCGGTGACCCATTGAGATCGATGGGCTCGGCGACGGCGCTGAACAAGGCAGTGAGCGGCATACGAACGTCATCGATCGTCTTGGCACCTTCGATGACGAAGACGAACTCGTCGCCACCCAGGCGCGCGACAAAGTTATTTTTGCCGACTGCGGACGCGAGGCGTTTGGCAATTTCAGCCAATACCACGTCGCCAGAGTCGTGACCCAATGTGTCGTTGATCTCTTTGAACTTGTCGATATCGATGATGCCCAAGGCGAAACCGCCATCGGACTCCGCCGCAGCGTTCATGAAGGCCGACAGTTCTTCGCGAAACAGGCGGCGATTGGCGAGACCCGTCAGTGGATCAATATGGGCCGCTCGCCAAAGTCTATGTTCAACCTGCTTACGGTCGGAGATGTCTTCAGACATCATGACAACGCCGCCGATACTCTCGTCGCTGAGTCGCCACGGCCGTACCTCCCACTTCAAGGCATGTTGGGTGCCATCCCGGCGTTCGAAGACGTCATCGTCAACGGACACAGTCTCACCGTCAAGACAACGGCGTAGAACCTTTTTGTAGCGGTCGGGTAGATCCGAAAAGACATCGTAGTGATGCTTGCCTACGAGGTCGTCAGCGAGATTAAATTCCGTGGACCAACGCTTAGTATGGCTGACGTAGCGAAGATCGTTGTCAACCATCGCTACGCAGACTGGAGCGTGTTTTACGAAAACTGAAAGCTGTGCATGCGTCCGCTGTAACAATTCCTCGGCCGCCTTGCGTTCTGTTGTGTCAATGTATGTCGCCAGGTAGCCGCCGCCAGCGATGGGAGCCCGGTGGACCTGGAGCGCGCGGCCGTTGGGCCGGACCCACTCGCAGACGGCGTCTTCGTGTTCTGCCGCCCGTTTTAGGCGGTCATGCACCAACAGATTCGGATCTCCAGGCCCATATTCGCCTCTCTCAGCGTTGTGGCGAAGAATCGACTCAAGACAGGTCTCGGCGTCTGCAAACAAGCTGTCCGGGAGTTCGAGGAGCTCCCGGTAGAGTTTGTTGTGGGCAACAATTGTGTTGTCTTCGTTGACCAGAGCTACACCGCCAGGGAAATTATTGACGATTGAATTCAGCATCTCACTCTGCCGCCTGACTGCGGTAACGTCCGTTCTGATAGAAACAAATCTCTCTATGCCGCCGAATTCACCGGCAACAGGAAATATGATGGCCTCCACCCAATACAAATTGCCATCTTTCGCTCGGTTGCAGATCTCTCCATCCCAGGTCTTTCCCGATGCAAGCGTGCGACCCATTTCAGCGAAAAACTCAAACGTGTGATGACCCGAGTCCAGGAGCTTGTGGGTCTGGCCAAGAACCTCCGCTTCTGAATAGCCGCTGAGGAGACAAAACTTCTTATTTACCTCTATAATGCGCCCTTTGCGGTCCGTGACCACGATGCTGAAATGTTCATCAAGCGCTGTCTGGTAAGTTTGCAACCGCGCCCAAACGGCAGCGGAATTTGAACATGCTCTTTGCTCGCCAACATACTTGTTTTGAAAAATCTGAACGATCGGTCCAACGACAAAAAGAATGATCACCGACGGCAGGAGCGGAAATAGGACGCCAAGAAGTCTGTTTGTCTGTGAAGCACGCTCGGTTGCCGCCGATACCAGGAGTTGAAGGCGTATGACTGCGCTTTCCGTGACCTTGACAAAGGTCTCGCTGGCGAGATGAAGTCCAGGACTGATGGGACCACCATTGCTGAGTGATTGGTGCGTGGCTTTGGCTTGTTCAAGGAGCGCCTCACGCAAGGGCCCCGTCAAGTCGAGGCGGCGGAACACTCCGGCGTTTTGCTGGTCAACCCGGTCAAATTTCTGGTTGACGAACGCCAGAAGCGATGTGGCCTGCTCAGAAAGTTCATTTGTGACGACATTTAACGTCAGCAGAAGTCGCGTGCGGTCTACGCTTTGAGCAGTTGCAGCTTGCTGTGCAATGTTCGAGATTCTTTCGGCGAGCGCGCTCTGCCGCCCAGACAGATTTATGATTTCAGCGAAGTGGGCCTGTCCCGTCCATGCCCGATCGCGCTGAACGCCCACGATCACTGTGAACAAACTGATGAGCGCCACGGTCGAGAGCAGTGCTGCCGCAATGACAACATGCGGTTTGCGAGCTTTTTCAAACCCGGCCGTAGCCCATTCGCGCTGAAAGTCGGCCGACCATATCGTCCAAACCGCGATTGGTGCGACAAAAACGGCAAGCAGCGCAATGTTGAGCGCTTTCCGTCCAGTTTCACTTTGGATTAGCTGATAATCCGAAGAAAAAATCTCAATGTTGGTCTCAATGACAAACACCGTAACGAAGATCGCGGTGAAATCGTACAAGAGCGTTGGCCATTCAGAATTGCAAAGGTAGGGAGACCGTTGAAGCGACAGGAGTGCGATGTGAAAAAGCCCCACCAAGAGGCCAACGGTAACACCGTCAACTAACGCAGCACTACTGATCTCCAAATTCAGTGCAAAGCTTTCCAAACACCGTTCTGAAATGATATCCGCCAGACAGATGACCACCCCATATATGAACGCGGCAACGACATAGCGGTTCGCCAAAAATTCTGGGAATTTTAAGTTCAGTCTAACGGGAAGAGCCTCACTGAGCGCCATAGCGTCCTCAAAAGCGAATTTGTAGATATAACTGAATAGCTATAATCTATAAAATCTTAAGAAATTCCTCAGTAATTTATTTATTGCATTGACTTGGTGACCTGAGACCCTTCGTTCCTCCAGTCAAAGGGAGAGTCCAGGGCTCATGTTTTGCCCGTTGCCAGTGATCCCGGCAAGGGCCTGGTGGTGTTTGCGGTATTCCT
>JANNRP010000324.1:0-3972 GCA_031401535.1 Hyphomicrobiaceae bacterium
GGCCTGCGCCAGCAGCGGCCCGTAATTCAGCTCGGCAAAGACGTCGGTGCGGCGCAGCGAAAGATCGCGCTCGTCGAACCGTGCCTGACCCACCAACCTGAACGCAGATGACGGTGAGAGGTAAGCGCCAAGAACATAGTCGGAACTCAACGTCTCAAGTCCACTACGGGGATTGTAGATTGATTGCACTACCGTCGGCGCCGGATTAGGATCTGCGAGCGTGCCCGGGTCCCTATAGATGTTGTCGCCCGACAAGTGATAGCTCTGGCCCGCCAAAATCCGCGCCGTGCCACCACTGCGGGCTTGGAAGGTGTACTGCAGTCCAACGTTGGCCCGCGTTCCCGTTTCCAAGCGATCCCAGCCCGAGTTCTTATCCAAATCGAACAGGTTGCTGTCGTCGAACACAAGGCTTTTCGCGTCCTCATCGGGTAAGCGGCGCTGGGTGGTGCTCGCCGTCCGCCCAATCAACTGGCCGACCGGTTCAACGACATGGGATGCATTGGTTGTTGAGGCAATCCACGGATAAGCTGCCAGCACGCCGGCGCTGGCCACGCCGCGCGCGTCCGACTGGTCGTCGATCACCTTGCCGCTGACCGGATCGATGCCGTCCTTGATGCTGAAAATGTCACCGCGCAGGTTGGCGAACGGCGTGTAGGTGATCCCGATCTGATCGGTCAGCTTGCGGCGCCAATTAACCTCGCCTGATACGCGCTCAATGGCGGTCGTTTTGCCCGTCAACTTGTTGACAGCCAGCAGACCATCGCCGTTGTCGCGGGAGAAACTGACAGCGTTCAAATTGAAGCCGAGTTCGCCACCCAAAACTGGCTGCGCCGCGATGTAATTCCAGTCAATGACCGGATGCACCCTGCTCTCGGCATTCTGCGTGTCCGTTAGCAGCAGCCCGCCAAAATGATAGCCGGTGATCGAGAAATAGTTTCGATCGCTCAAACCGCGGAGATAGACACTGTTGACCCGGTCGGTCTGCAGGATGTTGTCGAGTTTATAGAAGCGCCGGAATGTATCGTCGCTTTCGATGGTGATATCCCAGCCAAATTTCCACCATGACGACAACGAGAACTCGCCGCGCGTCTGAACGCTGCCGCGCCAATCATTGGTCGTCGATTTGGTCGCGGCCTCGTCGCTCTCGTTGATGCCGGCAAGTTTGATGAAGTATTCGCCCTTGATGTCACCGAATGAGAGCTTGTGCCGCCAGTCCGCTTGCCACAACACCCCCTGCTTGGCCGTGTACATCGGGTGCAAGGTTATATCGTAGTTTGGCGCGAGATTGATGAAGTACGGGGTTTCAATCGTAAAGCCGAGATTCGTCGACGACCCGTAGTCTGGCAGCAAGAAGCCCGACTTCCGCTTCACGGATGGGTCGGCATGCTGGAAATACGGAAGGTAGAGGATCGGCACGCCGAACATTTCGAAAAAACCGTCCTGGTAGGTGACGGTCGCATTGGCTTGATCGTGGACGATGCGCGCGGCGCTTATGCACCAAAGCGGTGGCTTGCCGGGATCATTCTTGCACGGCGTGAACTTGCCCTTCTCAAACTCGGTAATGTTGCCGTCGCGACGGGTGGCGCGTTCGCCGACGATGCGGGTCTCATCCTTGCCCACCACACTCAGCGACTGGATGAAGCCGTCGCGGAAATCATCGGTCAGCGTATACCGCTCAGCACGGATGATGTTGCCGTTGGGTTCCTTGAGTTCGACATTGCCAATGGCGGTCAACGTGCTGGCACTCTGGTCGTATTGAACCTCGTCCGCCTTAAGCACGTAATTATTATAGAAAATCTCGACGTTACCGCGGGCGCGAACACTGTTGCCTTTGGTGTCGTAAATCAGCTCATCGCCCTGCAGATAAAGCGGCTTGGAGCGGTCGATTTTCTGCACCGGACCGCCCAATGGGCCACCGGGTTGCTGGGGGAACGACGATGGACGCGACGCAGGGTTTGTTATGCTGGGATCCTGAGCATAAGCGGCCAAATTGGCGCTCAGTAGAACTGCGCAAAACACGAATGCCCGTAAACCGAGCGCCATGGCGCTGGTCAACAGGTTGCTTGGCCGTCCGCAAGTCCCATGCGGTGTCCGCGCCAAACGCATCACTCAGCCGTCCTCCTGGTGCAGCAGCACCGTCAAAGAAACACTACTCGAGACGATGACGGGAACCCAAACCGCCACCCAAGGCGGCACAAGGTTCGCAACACCGATTTGCCGGGACACTTCCGCTAACAGGAAAAACCCCAACCCCCCAATCATTCCGGTCACGACCATAGTCTGGATACCACCAGACCGGAATGACCGTAACGACACAGTTGCGCCCAAAAGCACCATAGCCATCAATAGGGCTGGTCGTGACAGCAGCAACTGGTATTGAACCTTATAGGCAGACGCGGATAAGCCCGCCTTTTCCGCAGCCTCGATCAAGCCGGGCAAATCAAAAACCGAGATCGAAATGACCGTTCCCAAGGCATCCTGAACGCGCTCTGGTGTGAGGTGGGTGCTCACGATATAGCTGGCAAACTGCTCCGGCTCACGGCCGACCCGAGTCACCCAGGCGTCTTCAACCTGCCAGTAACCGGCCTTCAGTGTTGCCCGCGCGCCGTCCAAGCGTTCCACAAACGCTCCAGTTTGATCAAACTGGAAAGAGAAAAACGCGGTCAACGTCAATCCCTTATTGGCAACGGCGCCTGCCCCCATGACCGAGGGGCCGTCCGGGCCGTCCTGACGCAGCCAGTTGCCAGCGCTCTGGCTGCGTAGAAAATTCGACTCGCGACCGAACACTTCGGCAAACAGACGCTCAGACTCGGTGCGCGAGGCGGCGGCAACCGGATTAAAGACCAGTACCGCGAACAAACCCAGACCTAACGCCACCGCGAGCCCCGGCCCGAGGAACTGCCAGACCGACATACCAGCGCCACGCATGACAGCCAATTCGCTTCTGCGGTTGAGCAGCAGGAGCGAACCGATCGTGCCGACCAGAACCGCAAAAGAAAGCAAGATTTCAGTATAGGCTGGAAGCCGCAACAGCGTCATCCAAACTAGGATCGACGCCGACACGCTGCCGTATTTACCCGCTTGGCGCAGCAGCTCGACGAAATCAATCATGAAAATGAGCAGTGAACATAGCACGAACGTGCCCAATATCATCGTTAAAAATCGACCAGCAATATACAGCCTGAGCGTGCGTGCGCTGGTCATGCTGCACTCCGCGGCGCACGGCGCGACCGCATCAGAACCGCACGTTTGGGACGCGGCAGTTGCGCCAGCCGATCCTCGATCCTGATCTTAAGCCGCGTTGTCCAAGGCACACCCGGCCGTGGACGCGCACGCAATGCTAGCACCAAAATCGATAGTGCGATCGCTCCCAATGGTATTGCATACAACAAAGGCACCGCATTGGCATTCGCCACTACCAAGTTATTGACCCCGAGACCAACAACCCGCACGGCAAATCCCAACACGACGGCAGCAGCAATGGCCTGCGCGCGACCCTGACGCGTGGATTGCGTCTGACCAACAAAGGCGAGGGCGACCATCACGAAAGCAAATGCGTAGAACGGATTTGAGAATCGCTCATGCAACTCAGCTCGATAGAATCCGGGCTGTTTCTTGAAATCCTCGTTCTTGGGCCCAGGATTGACAAGTTCGCCGTAATAGCGCTCGCGCGGTTTCAACTCCTGGATTGACCCCTTGGTCTCGAACCGATCGAGGTCGACAGCATAAGTGTCGAACTTGATGATCTGCGGTGGCTCTTTCGGATCGGCCTTGCGCACAATGTGCCCGCCGCTCATCACCAGAAAGGAACCTGCCTCCTGCTTCTGTACAATGCCGCGGTCGGCCAGATAGGACATCGTCTGTTTTGGGTCGCGGGTGTCATGGATAAGGATGCCAAACAATTCGCCATTGAGCGCCCGATCGCGAATATGGAACGTGAGGTTCGCCTCCGGATTGGAGAAGCGCCCGGGC
>JANNRP010000325.1:0-2702 GCA_031401535.1 Hyphomicrobiaceae bacterium
CCCTTGGGGGATCCACTCTAATTCTCGATCAGATCAATGGATTTGTTCCGAATACAACTCCTGGCTTGCCTGATCGCTTTGTCATCATTAACAACGACGCTACGGATCCGATTGGTGGCACTTTTGCCAACATTCTCGAAGGGCAGATCATTCAGTCGCCCCAACTCGGCTACTTCCAAGTCACTTACCAAGGCGTTCCGGGTAGTTTGGACCACAATGACGTGGTGTTGACCGCCATCGATCCAGTGAATCCCGTCTTCGCGGGAACTCCGGGCGACGATGACTTTGTCATCATCCGAGGCCAGACTGGCAACGTAAATCGTCCCAACACAAGCGACGTCTATGTCTATTTGAATGGCAATCTGATTTGGAGCGCGCCATTCGCCAGCCTGAGCCTGCTTTCGTTCCAAGGCTTGGCGGGAGACGACACGCTGACGGCGGACTTCGCAAACGGCGATGTCGTTCCCGGCAACGGGGCGAACGGCACGGGCGTAGCGTTCGACGGCGGCACGCAATCCCTGCTCGCACCCTTTGATCGTCTGCGCGTGGTCGGTGCCGCCAGTCAGTCCAGTGTTGCTACTTACACACCCGATAGCACGACGAATGGCAAGGGGAAGATTGTCGTCGATGGCAGCCTGATCGCCTTTACCGGCCTCGAACCGATCGACATCGAGAGCATGGGCAGTGTGACTGTCACGTTGCCGAATCACGATGACTTGATTACGGTCGCCCAGGGCCTCACTTCCATCACCGGCCAAGCGGCCATTGTGGTGAGTGGCACCTCGGGCGGTGTGGCCTTCGAGACGGCGGCACTCCGGAACAATGTCAGTGTGGTGATTGACACGACAGACGACGACGGCAACGACACCATTGATCTGGATAGTGCTGCCAATAGCCACGGCAACACCAATTTGACAGTACTGACCGGCAGCGGTGCCGATAGCATCTCCATCAATGGCGCTTTGACGTTCACCGGCGGCCTTATTGACCTCTCCAGTCAGCAGACTGACTTTACCGACATCACCAGCGTGCTGACTGCTGACTCCGTTGAGCTCGATGCGGGCGGTGGAGCGATTACCGATGGTGACGCGGCGACTCGCGCTTCGGTAGTCGCGGATACGCTTATTGCAACCGCCGAAACGGGGGTCGAGGTGGGTACGGACGCGATTACGCTCGATACTGTAAGCACCACGAGCGGTGGTATTACGATTTACGCCTCTGGAACGGTTACCGCTAAGTTTGTGGACGCGACCACATCGGACGTCACGATTGAAGTCACCAGTGGCGGTCTGCTCAGCGGTGAAGTTGAACCGTCCGACATCATCGGCGGCACGCTGAACCTATCCGTCACCGGCAATGGCAATACGATCGGGACCGGTTCCAGCCCGCTGAACATCACCGCTGCCACGCTGAATGCGTCCACAGCAGGCACCACGGGCTCCAACATCTTCGTCACGGAAGTGACGGACAATTTGGCCGCTGGATTGATTAACGCAGGAGTTGCCAACGTCGCCATCAGCCTGGATAACGGCGACCTGACCAGCAACGCGGCAGATCCGGGTGTCGCGGATATTGTGGCCGCAAATCTGACGATCACGCTCGCGAGCGGATTCCAGGCTGGTGTAGATGAGTCCGATCGGCTCGAAATCAACGCCAGTCAACTACAGGTCACGGGCGTTGGTAGCAATGCCTACCTCGTCGATACGGCAGGCGGCCTCGTGGTCACCGACTCAGCGGTCAGTGACACGTTCAACCTGCTCTTGCAAGGTGGCAGCTTGACTAGTGTTGTCGATAGCACGGCGGACTTGCGGGCCGACAATGTGATCGTAGCCGTTACCGGAGGCAGCAGTACCATCGGTACGAGCACGGCGAGCCCTCTGCAGATCAACGCTTTGGTAAGTTTTAGCGCCACGACAGCGGGTGGCAATTTGTTTGCTCGAGATTTGACCGGCGACTTCCCGCTGGGCCTCGTGGATGTCGGCAGCGGCAACGTGGATCTTAACACCACGGTCGGCGCGATCACCGACGGCAACACAGCCACCAACAATCTCATCGCGGCTGGAGCCTCGCTTCGCGCTGTGAGTGGCATTGGCAGTGGTGGTTCGCTGGAAGCCAATATCGCCACGCTGGCCGCCAGCAATTCCACGTCTGGCGACATTCGTCTGGATAACACGGGTTTGACAGGGCTAACGATTGGCACGGTGAATGGCTTGTCGGATGTTGTAAATAGTGCCGTCGCGGGCGCTGTCGTGCTTTCCACCACCAGCGGCTTCGATCTGCCTAGCGCCCGACGAATTGCCACGGGAACGACGATCACGATATCGAGCACCAATCCGACGGCTGGTTCGACGTTCGCCGTGCATGGCGATCGGGACGCCACGCAGGTCTATCTGAACGGTTCTTCTCAGGCCCTCGCCACGAACGGCGATACGTTCAACGTCACCCCCGACGATGATTCGCCGATGACCATCGACGGCCTGACACCGACCACCGCGCCGGGGGATGCTTTGAGTCTTTCGATCACCGGCCTGACATCACCCACACTGACGCTTGGTGCAACACGTAGTGGCACCTGGACATTCGGAAATGCGGCGACTGTTGCCTATGCCGACATCGAAACGGTCAGTGCTAATCAGCCTTACAACCTCGTGTTGGACATGCAACTCGGCGGTTATCAGGACGGGTCTTCCGACCTGGTTGAT
>JANNRP010000326.1:0-4185 GCA_031401535.1 Hyphomicrobiaceae bacterium
GCACCGTCGACAAGGATAGTCGATAAACCTCTGCAACAGTGGAACGTTGACGTTCGTTCGATCAAGCAAGCGTCTACTCGGGGTGACTGCCGCTCATGTTGTGAACGGATATATCGAAGATCACAATGCTAGCCCAGTACATCTGCAGGTCATGAATGCGAGTATTGGCCAATTGCAAATTATCGACATCAGCGAGCGCTTGGACCTCGCGACGATCGCAGTGGATGATGAACTGCTGGCTCGATTGGGCCAGTTGGTCACACCCCTTGAAGGATGGCCACCTCTCGAACCGCAAGAGGATCGCGGGATAATGATAGCCGGATTTCCGGGCGGCGACCGTCTTCTGTCGAGGCCAAATGAAATCAATTGGGGCTTGTTCACCGCACTGGGTATCGCGAGACGCGTCACGCCTGAACAAATCACTTGGCGCGTAGAACGAGAGCACGGCATCGACGTTCCTGGACTTTCGCCGCTTCCGAACAATGCAGAACTGGGCGGCATCAGCGGTGGTCCTGTTATAGGACTTTTTGAGACCCCATCCCATCTAACACACTACAGGATATGCGGAATCGTCTCACAAGCTAACGCCACGCTCGAAAACGTTGTCGCCAAACGCGCCAACTTCATTCAGCCTAGTGGACGAATTCGAATACCTGTCTAGCTACGAGCGTCACTGACGCATTCGAACCTTGATGACCGCACACCAGATCAGGCCTACTTCATATCGCTGTCAATCCGCTTGGCAGGCTAACCCCGGCAGACGTTCCACTTATTCAAGCAGGGATTCCGTCCGAACAACCGGGACCACCTCAGTCGGCAACCACAATACCGTGCTTGCAGAAACGTGGCTGGGCTCTCGCCGGCGACCGCACCCTTGCATTCCTCGACTGCCCGCCCTGCGCCGTGGCACTAGCCAGAACGCAGCCGATGCGACACGATGCCCGGTAAAATCGCATCATAACAAATAACCATCGTATCGAGGGAACGCATGATCACGATAAGCGCTAGCGCGCTGCAAAGCTTCGTGTCCGATATCTTCGCCAAGGCCGGGTGCTCAACTACCCAGAGCAACCGCATCGCTGAGAGCCTTGTCGGTGCCAACCTCACCGGCCACGACAGCCACGGCGTCGTGCGCGTACCCTGGTACGTGCAGAAGCAGGTGACCGGCGAATTCGTCACAGACCAGACCTTGAAAATCATCACCGATACGCCGGTTCTTGCCGTCGTCGACGGACAGTATGGCTTCGGCCAGAGCATGGCCCCGCAGGCGGTCGCCATCGGTATCAAAAAATGCAAGGCAATGGGCTTGTCGGCGGTGGCGCTGCGCAACTCGGGGCACGTTGGCCGCGTCGGTGAATGGGCCGAGATGGCCGCCGCCGAAGGACTGGTCTCGATCCACTACGTCAATGCCGCCGCAAGCCTTTTGGTTGCGCCCTATGGCGGCGTCGACCGGCGGTTCTCGACCGCGCCGTACGCCATTGGCGTGCCGCGCCCCGGAGATGATCCGCTGATCCTTGATTTCGCAACCTCGGTCGTCGCCGAAGGCAAAGTGCTGGTCGCGAGCCAAGGCGGCAAAAAGCTACCGGAGAACGCACTTGTTTCGCCCGATGGCGCGATGAGCGCTGACCCACACGTATTATACGGGCCGTTCGAACCGCAGGGTCCGCGCAGCTACAAGAATGGCACGGGCGCCATCCGTGCATTCGGCGATCACAAAGGTTCCGGGCTCGCCTTCATGTGCGAGATCCTCGGCGGCGCGCTCACCGGCACCGGGGCTGCCGATGAACAGCGGCCACAATGGGCGAACGGCATGCTGTCGTTCTATATCGATCCCAAACAGCTCGATGCCGAGACGTTCTTCCCAGCCGAAGTGAAGCGCTACGTCGGTTACGTGAAGAGCTCGCGGCCGATCGTCAAAGGCGGCGAAGTACTAGTGCCGGGCGAGCCTGAATTGCGCACCAAGAAGGACCGCTCGACCAACGGCATCCCGCTACCGGACGACACCTGGGCGCTGATCATCGGCGCCGCACGGTCCGTAGGCTTGGCGGAAACCAGAATTCAATCGGCCGGCGCGGTCTAATTCAACGTTGCATCCGGCACCGCTCACGCGGAGCTGGTCGATGCGACCGAGCTCCTAACACTCAACATCGAGGTTCCCATGCATTCCCCCGAACTGCTCGCCCAACTCCGTGCCGTCGACACACCGACGATTTGCAATGCGCTGGAGATTATCGACGCCAAATACCGCGTTACCGGATTTACGACCAAGCCGCTGGTGTCGCCGTTCCCCGACATGGCGCCCATCGTCGGTTATGCCCGCACGGCGACAATCCGTGCCACGCATACGAACGAAACCGAGGGCAAGGCCGGCAAGGCACAGCGCGTCGCCTACTATGAGTACGTGGCGAGTGGCGGCCCGGCGCCCAGCGTCATGATCATCCAGGATCTCGACGGCGCCGACGTCGGCTACGGCGCGTTCTGGGGCGAAGTGCAGAGCGCAGTCCATCGCGGCCTTGGCTGCGAGGGTGTTGTCACCGACGGATCGATCCGCGATATCCCACAGTGGGCGCCGAACTTCCAGGCGCTGGCTGGTTCGATATCGCCGAGCCATGCGTGGGTCCATCTGGCCGACTTCGGCAAACAAGTGCGTGTTGCCGGCATGATCGTACGCTCGGGCGATCTGATCCACGCCGACCGCCATGGCGCCTGCGTCATTCCGCATGCTGTCGCTGCCAAGATCCCCGCCGCCTGCGATCTACTTACACGCAAGGAAGCTGTGATCCTGGGTGTCGCCCGCAAGCCCGGCTTCAACATCGAGCAGTTGCGCGATGCGCTCAATAAGATGGACGAAATCCACTAACGACAACGCATGCGAATGTTGAGCCCACCGGACGGTGAATAGACACCGTCGCGCGGTGCAGACGTGTGCGCGCCGAGCTACGAAAAATTCCCCGTTTCGGTCAATCTCTTGGCTCGGTTCAGCCTTTTTGTTGGCTCAGGTCATGTGCGGGGGAATTTCGCGCAGGAGATACGTTTGCGAGATGAAAGCATCCAACGCTCGTTGGGTAGGCGCAGCATTCGGTCAGTCGAGCCAATTGCTGCCCGAGTTGGTTCAGGGGTAACGCCCATTTTCCCGGCGGCGGATAACGTGTTCCGAAGATCACTGTTGGACGCGTGGCGCACGCTATTGAGTGCTGGCGCGATCGCCTTTGCGCTTGCTCTGGCGGCAGCTCCAACAGAAACCGCCGCGCAAGCCATCGCGCATGAAGCCACCCCCGTCAAAAACAAACATCTAGGCGTCCTGCGCGAGCGCGCAACCAAGCATCCGCGCAGCGAGGGGGATCAAGCGATTGTCGATGGCTGGCCACTCTATCGGACTGAACGGGGGCAGGTTGCATTCAACGATGCCATGTCGACCTTGAAGGCGACGGACGGAGCTGCGCCCTCTGCTCAAGCGTTCAAGGGATGCGCCGATCTAGAGTGCAACCTCTCGCTTCCTGCATTGCGACAGGATGGCTGGCTGCCGCCCGGGCGACTATGGGTCTCTCCGACAGAGTACGTCCTCATCGTACACAGCCCCCGCCTTCGCGACGGGCAGCGCTATCGTCGGCGCACGCACCGAGACATGCGGTTCTTCGTCTTCCACGAATTCCATAACAGCTCGCGTAACACGGACCTTTACGACACGATCTCATCACACAAAAGCTCCGTGTTCGTGCCCTTCTACATGAGTAAACTGGGTCTTGACGTAAAGGGTCGCCGCTTTGTGATTGTGCTGCAGGTAGCGCCACACGACGTTGCAAGCATTCACGCGTCCAACCGGGGCAATGCTGGTCCGGGAATTGAGGTCGCCAAAAATGTGTCCGACGTGGTCGAGCCACTCCAGAACCTGGCGGGTATCCTGGTCGCAACCATCGTCAAGACGGCGGTGCCTCAGTTGCTGTTTGTCAATCATCGGGGCACCGAGGGCCTGCCGATGCTCACTGCGGCTGAACGTCGACTAGAACTCCTCCGCTCTCGTCGCACCGCACCAAACGTCGTGCTGCCATTCATCACCGCTCCGATCCAACGCATGGCGACAGTCACTGCCAGGCTCGACGACTTGATCCTACAGCGCGGCGCCTCACCGCGCATTCCGATCGCCGAACGCGGGATCGCGCCACAATCCATGACGGCCAGTACAAC
>JANNRP010000327.1:0-7108 GCA_031401535.1 Hyphomicrobiaceae bacterium
GATACCAGTTAACGTGATTGCATCAACTTCGCGGCACGTGGTGCGAAATAAGTCAGTGTACCGCTGGCGCCGGCGCGCTTGAACGCCATCAGGCTTTCGATCATCACCTTGTCGCCATCGAGCCAGCCGTTCTGCGCGGCAGCGGTTAGCATCGCGTACTCGCCCGACACCTGATAGGCAAACGTCGGCACCTGGAACGTTTCCGACACGCGCCGCACAATGTCGAGATAGGGCATGCCGGGTTTGACCATCACCATATCGGCGCCCTCGGCAATATCGAGCGCGACCTCGCGCAACGCTTCGTCACCATTGGCCGCGTCCATCTGATAGGTTCGCTTGTCGCCCTTGAGCGACGAGCCAAGCGCCTCACGGAACGGACCATAGAACGCCGACGAATATTTAGCTGCATACGCCATAATCAGCGTATCGTCGTGCCCCTTGGCCTCAAGCGCCTGACGGATCGCGCCGATGCGGCCATCCATCATGTCGGATGGTGCGATTATGTTGCAACCAGCATCAACCTGCACCAGCGATTGCTTGACCAGCACCTCGACGGACTCATCGTTGAGGATCACACCATCGCGCATCAGGCCGTCGTGAGCGTGGGTTGTATAGGGGTCGAGCGCGACATCGAGCAAGATGCCGATGTCAAGACCAGCCTTGCGAATCGCGCGCGTCGCCCGACATACGAGGTTATCGGGGTTCACGGCCTCGCGACCATCCTCGGTGCGTTGTTTCGGGTCGGTATAAGGGAACAAGGCAACCACCGGGATCCCCAGGCTTAGAGCTTCTTCGGCGGCGGCAACCACCAGGTCAACTGACAGCCGCTCCACGCCCGGCATGGATGCAATGGCTGTGCGTTTGTTCTGGCCGTCAGCCACAAACAACGGCCAGATCAGATCAGCTGGCGACAGCGTATGCTCGGCGACCAGCCGCCGCGACCAGCCCGACTGCCGCGTGCGGCGCATGCGGGTGGCAGGATAAGCGGCACCGCCGAACTGTGGCTTGGCTTTTGCCGAGATCAAATCAGGGCGATGTTTCATGGCTGTTGGCACGCATGGCTGAATGCTTAAATTAATGCTGGATTTTTCAGCACTGTCCAACGATCAGCGGCAGTTGGCAAGATGGCGCGCTGCGGGCGGTCGCAAGCCCTGCTTATTCGCAGAAATTGCCGTTGGCGCGTTCGGCCATATCGACATGGAAATGGTCCCGGTGGGCCGCATTCGACTCTGGACCAAGCACAGTCCCAAACCGTTGGCACGCCGTGGTGTGCGCGTTACGTAGGAATTGCGCCTTCTGTGCTTGGGAGTTGGCGTCTATTGTAGCACCGCCCTTTATTGCCGCACTCACTGAAGGCGTCACCTTCGGATCAGCAGCAACCTTGGGTCCGCCAAGTTGGCTCGGTCGCATCAGGCCAAAGCCGGAGCGCCGCTCCGCATCCTGCGCTGCGCCGGGCAGGCGCGACGCTAGGCCTGGAATACCTTCGATTATGGTGCCAACCGTGCCAGATGCCACCGCTGAGTCAGGCGACCCACCAGTTGGAACCGACGTTCCTGGCTGGCCCGTCGGCTTTGCTCGCGCAAGTGTTGCGGCTTTGTCAGCGGCGATCTTAGCCACGGCAGCCGCCGCCTGGGCTGCAGCAATCTGCGCTTTGATCTCCCGTGCTGTCGGCCCCCAATCAGCCAACAAATCCACGTCCTTGGCGGCAATCGTCACGAACCGTCGGATATCAAGCGCATTAGCTCGCCCGTGTTCACTCAGGTTGGTGCGTTTGCGACCATAAGCATTGCGACATGAATAGGAACTCATATTCTCAAGACCAATAATACTGCTTCCCAGGTGTTTCTTAGCCAGCGGCTGCAGATCTTTCGTCACCCAGTTGTGCATGGTTACCACCATCTCGCACGTAACCGTGGCAGGCGGCGTCAAAGCCACTTGCGGGTTTTTGCCGATGCTGATCAGTTGGACTGGCGCAGGGGCGCCGCAGTTGCCACTCTTAATGGGCGGTTCATGGGTGACGACGACGTCGAGCCCCTTGAGCAATGCCAGGCAGCTCGCTTTGGCGACCAGGATTTCTTCAGGCGTGTAGACATCCGGCTTGAACCTAGCTTCTACCTCGGCTTTGGCTTCCGGCAACGTTTTCGGCCAGGCAGGCGGCGTCGTTGCGGCATCGACAACGGATGCCTTCGGCAAGACTGCCGGACTTGGCTGTACCGAGACGACTGGTTTGGCGGGCGCCGCCATCGCCGGGACTTGCAGACCTGGCTGAGCAACCGAAGGGGGCTTTGGCTTCGTCGGCTCAGTTGTCTGCGCGACTGCGCTTAGCGCAAATGCCGCAAGCGCCAGACTGGCGCACGCGCACGGCCCGACTGACTTGTGCCCGAAAACCGGCCGACCACTCATAAATCTATAATTCCCGTGGACATGCTTTTTGAACGCTTGACACGAACAAGGTTTCAGAGGCAGCCGCGAACGAATCGCGAGCGCTTATCTTTACCGAATCCAGCCATGGTGTATAGGTGCGAAATAGGGCCCACAAGCGGCGCCAGTTGAGCCTGTGCACGACTAAAACACAACCTGTTGATAGAGACGCAGACCTTGCCCCATGGTTCCAAAAGTGCGCTGCAAGATGCGGTGTCGTCCCTGCCAAATTCTTCCATTTCGGTCTCGCGACAAGGAGCAGCAGCGATCTTAGTCCTCGATCGACCAAAGGCGCTCAATGCACTTTCCAACGTCATGAAGGCAGAAATCGCTCGTAGAATTCCCGAGATCGCCCGCAATCCAGACATTTACGCCGTCGTGATCATGTCGACCGGTAGCCAAGCATTCTGCGCGGGCGGTGACGTCATCGAACTTGCCACTCTGGCTCGCGAGCAGCCGAAGGCGGCCCTTCAGTGCTTGGCTGATGAATATGCGTTGATCTGGCTTCTTGAGTGCTTCTCAAAGCCTGTTGTATCGCTAATCAATGGGCTGGTGATGGGTTCGGGTGCTGGCATAACGCTGGCCAATACACATCGGGTCGCCGGCGAGAACTACACTTTTGCAATGCCTGAGGCAGCAATCGGATTTTTCCCCGATGCCGGTGTTGCACATATCCTGGCGCGCCTGCCGGACAACATCGGCGTCTATCTTGGTCTGACCGGTCGCCGGGTACACCGCGCCGACGCGTTCCAGTTGGGGCTGGTGACACACTGCATTGCCTCGAACCAGTTCGAAAGTATCATCACTGAGCTTGCGACGGCTGCGCCGATCGACCCCGTGCTCGATCGCCTCCATGAGGAGCCACGAGAAGGCCCGCTGCAACAAGTGCGCGCGCAAATTGCCCATTGCTTTGCTGGTCACTCCATCGGTGAGATTGCTACACGGCTGGAGGCCACACCGACCGAACACAGGGGGTGGGCTGCCGCCGTGCTGGACGATCTGGCACGTGGCTCGCCCATGGCATTGGCCATATCGCTGCGCCATATCCGTGAGGCGCAAACCCTTGACCGGCGTCAAGTATTGATCCGCGACTATCGGATCGGTTGCCGATTGATTTTAGCTGCCGATTTTCAACAAGGGGTGCGCGCCCGACTTTTGAGCCCAGACCATTTCCCCATTTGGCACCCGACACACTCGAGTGCCGTAAGCACAGCTATGGTCGACCGCGCGTTCATTGCACAAACGGGCTGTGAACTTACCCTGCCCACACGACAGGAGATGCAGGCCATGCGGATTTGAGCCGTCTTCAAAATCAGTAAATAATTAGTTTGCTCAAGTCATTCATTAAAAATCCGATAAACAACGCCTGGAGAACTGTTCTTTTACTATGTGTATTAGTGTAACTTTTACTTCATCCCTGTAGCTTGCTCCTTAACCCGACAACGGGAACCTCGAACAAATTCGAGGTGTATTTGACAGGAACAAGCCACACAGAGGCAGGGACCATGGTAATGGCGTTAGACGTCGCGCGTCATCGCGCGCCGGTTGTGGACGAAGCATTCCGCACCGAATACTTGCAAGCACTTCGGCTGATCGAGCGGCTACATAGGCTCCTGCTCGACGTCATCAAGGACGAGTTCGACCGCCTGGGCGGCGCCGATCTCAACAGTGTCCAGGCCCTGCTGCTCTATAACATTGGCGACAGCGAACTGACGGCCGGAGAGCTCAAGACACGCGGTTATTATCTCGGCTCAAACGTGTCGTACAATCTGAAAAAGCTCGTCGACATGGGCTACATCCACTACAAGCGGTCAGACACAGACCGTCGCTCGGTCCGGGTCAGTCTGTCGCAGAAAGGCCTTGATGCCTGCGCCATCGTCCAGAAACTCTATCAGCGGCAGTTGTCGTCAGTCGAAACGGTCGCACAAATCTCGGGCGATGAGTTCCGCGGTCTCAACCGTGCTTTGGTAAGACTGGAACGCTACTGGACCGATCAGATTCGCTATCGGCTTTGAATCGGCCAATTAATATATCAAGGTTTTCAGGGGCTTCAGAGCGATCTGGAGCCCAATTTGCTTGTGGCGGCGCAGCATCACCTTGCACCAAGCGCACGCTTGGCGACATTTCGTGCTTTGCCTGTCCGCGCAAATAACGCACCGTCCTGTAGAAAAGAGTTACAGCGCTGAACGTAACTATTGTCGCATTGGACCGGTGCCTACTGACCGCCTTCGGGGCGGTCCGAGTGGTGCACGTTCTTATTTTTTGGTTAACCGAAGCCACCTAGACATTTTTACTGGGTGATGGTGCTGATCGAGATCGAGGAGCGACCGACGTGTGCAATTTAGCGATGAAGCGACGCACAAGCGTGGCATTCGCAGCCTTGGTCGGCCTCATGAATCTCGTGTGCGGCACCCCCAGCGCCCAAGCGCAGGACAACAGCTGGATGCGCTTCCCCGGCCAGAAATCGGATTCGACCGCCAGCCCCGACTATGACCGTTCATTTATCAAGGAGTGGGAAGCGAACCCACCCAAAGGTTTCCCGACATTATCTTCAGCCAACGTCGAGCCGATGAAAGCTGCGATCAAACGGTATGCCGATATTGCCGAGCGCGGCGGCTGGCAGGCTGTACCAGACGTCGTGATGGCGCCGGGCCTCAACAACCCGGCCGTCGGCATCTTGCGTCAACGCCTGATCTCGTCGGGCGACTTGCGTGAGACCTCGGGCTTCGCAGACGTCTACGACTTCTATGTCGAGAAGGCCGTGAAGCGCTTCCAAGCCTCGAATGGACTGACCCCGACTGGCATCGCTGACAAGCGCACGGTCGCCGCGCTGAATGTGCCAGCCGCTGCCCGCTTGCGTCAGTTGCGCTCAAACCTCGGCCGCCTCCAGGAGTTCGCCAAGCAGACCGGCAAAAAATATGTTGTGGTAAACATCCCGTCAGCGCAGATCGAGGCTGTCGAAAACGACCGCGTCGTGTCGCGCCATTCGGGCGTGGTCGGTAAACTTGATCGTCCGACGCCGCTATTGCGCTCGGCAATTCACGAGATGAACTTCAACCCGACCTGGACGCTGCCGCCCACCGTGATCGACAAGGACCTGATCCCGAAGGGCCAGGACATGCAGCGCAAAAATCAGGACGTATTGGCGAAGTTCGGCATCGATGCCTATGACGGCAATGGAAAAAAACTGGAGTCTTCAAAGGTCAACTGGTCGGGTAGCGGCGCCCGCAACCTCGTGTTCAAACAGCAGCCCGGCAAGGAGAACCCTCTCGGCTTTCTGAAGATCAACTTCCACAACAACCATTCCGTTTATATGCACGACACGCCTTCTGAGACGATGTTCGGACGCAACTTCCGAGCGGCGTCTTCAGGCTGTGTCCGGGTGCAAGGCATCGAGCAGCTCGCCGCGTGGCTTTTGACTGACAACGGAGGTTGGAGCGCCGAACGTATCGAGGCAATGAAGAAGACCGGCGAACGGCAAAACGTCACGCTCAAGAAGCCGGTACCGCTGTACTTCGTCTACATAACGGCCTGGGCAACCGAGGACGGCGTCGTCAACTTCCGTCGCGATCTATACCAGAAGGACGGTGTAGGCGCTGTCGCTGGTGCGTACTGAAATGCGGTTGGCAGTGCTCGCAGACATTCATGGCAATCTTGCCGCGTTCGCGGCAGTCCTGGCTGACCTGAGCCGACGCGAACCCATCGATCTAACGATCAATCTCGGCGATTGCGTTTCCGGTCCACTTTGGCCGACCGAGACTTGTACGCTGCTGATGGAGGCAAACTGGCCGACGGTGCGCGGCAACCACGATCGCGCAGTCGCGTTCGATGAGCCTGCCGACATGTGGTCATCGGATAGGTTCGCCCATAGCGCGCTCAATCCTGAACAACGCGCCTGGCTTGGCCGCCTGCCAAAGGTCATAACGCCAGCGCCCGGCGTGCTCGCCTTCCACGGCCAACCCCAAAACGACACGCGCTATCTGCTGGAAGACATTGAAGGCGGCCGATTGATCGCGGCGCCGCCCAATAAGGTTGCAACGCGCATCGGAACTGAGGCCCTCTCGCACCGCCTTGTGTTGTGCGGCCATAGTCACCAACCACGACTGATGCAGATCCCCGGCGGCGCAATGGTCGTCAATCCTGGCAGCGTTGGAAATCCGGCCTACGATGACGACCATGGCAAGCACCATGTTTCAGAGGCAGGTTCTCCGCACGCTCGCTATGCCATTGTGACACTTTCAGATACGGCCATAGACGTAGAATTGGTTGCTGTAACCTACGATCATGGCACCGCTGCCAGCCGTGCCGCCGCCCATGGCCGCCCTGAATGGGCTCATGCCTTGACGACAGGGTTCATGCCAACAACAGGCGCTGAAGCCTAAGCAACAGCTGATGCGGCATGGGCAGCGTTTGGTGTGCGCAGCACATCGGCCTTAACGGGACGTGGCCCACCGAACAGAGCACCCTGTCCCAGTACCGCCCCACAGGCTGCAACATCGGCGGACTGCTGCTCGTCGGTAATCGCACCAACAATGATCGTGAGCCGCAACTCGCTAAAGTGCCTGCAGATATCGGCGGGCGGAATCAACGCGTTTGCTGCCGCACCATTGGCAACCTGCAAGCCTTCGAGAAACACTGGTGCATCGAGCTTGACGAACGAGAACCCCTTGTCAGCAAGTGTCTCGAA
>JANNRP010000328.1:0-10873 GCA_031401535.1 Hyphomicrobiaceae bacterium
GCTCGACACGTCCCCCTGTTTCGTCATACTCGGACGGGATCAATAATGGAGGCGCGGCGATGGACCAGTTCAAGGGCTTTTTGATTTCGAAGGGTGACGGCGGCCAGCAGGTCACATGGTCCGATTTGACAATGGCCGACCTGATGGACGGCGACGTCACCGTGCGCGTTTCGCACTCGACCGTGAACTACAAGGACGGTCTGGCGCTGACAGCCAAGGCGCCGATCGTGCGGCGCTGGCCGCTGATCCCCGGCATTGATTTCTCAGGCACCGTTACAGCATCGACTCATTCTGATTTCAAAGTCGGCGACGGCGTCATCCACAACGGCTGGGGCGTTGGCGAAAGTCATCACGGCGGCTACGCGCAGATGGCGCGCGTCAAGGGCGACTGGCTGGTGCATCGGCCAGCGGGTTTCACGCCCGCACAGTCCATGGCCATCGGCACCGCCGGCTACACCGCGATGCTTTGTATCTTAGCGCTCGAAGCGCACGACGTAACGCCGGCCAAGGGTCCGGTGCTGGTGACGGGTGCCGCCGGTGGCGTCGGCTCGATCGCGGTCGCGGTGCTGGCCAAGCTCGGACATCACGTGATTGCGGCGACCGGCCGCCCGGAGGAGGAGACATTCCTCAAGTCGCTGGGCGCGGCTGAGATCATCAATCGTTCGGAGTTGTCCGGCCCGGCGCGGGCACTGGGCAAGGAGCGGTGGGCGGGGGTGGTCGATGTGGCCGGCAGCCATACGCTGGCCAACGCCATATCGATGACCCGCTATGGCGGGTGCGTCGCGGCGACCGGCCTTGCTCAGGGCATGGATCTTCCAGGCAGCGTCGCTCCCTTCATCTTGCGCGGCATTACGGTGGCTGGCATCGACAGCGTGATGTGTCCGAAGCCCAAGCGCATCGCCGCCTGGACGAGGCTCGCCCGCGACCTCGATACGGCCAAGCTCGACGCACTCACCGTCACCCGCCCACTGAGCGATGCGCCCCAGATCGCAGCCGACCTGATGGCTGGCAAGGTGCGAGGTCGGGTCGTGCTTGAGATTGCCTGAGGAAAAGTTGTAGCGGCTTCCTATCTGCTACCGTTCGTCACTTTCTGATCCAGGATTCGGTCGAGGGGCGTGGCGGCGCATCGCTCGACAGGCTGATCAGAAATGCGATCAGATCAGACTGCTCGACTACCGATAAAACAGACAATTCTAGCGAATTCTCACGCTGTTTCAGACCGGCCTTGGCATAGTGTGCCACAACCTCCGCGAGTGTCGCCTTCGAGCCGTCGTGAAAGTACGGGGCGGTCCATTTCAATTCGCGCAGGGTCGGCGTCTTGAAGGCGTGGTTGGCTTTCGCCGAGCCGCTTGCCGGTCCGCGACCGAGGTCGCCGGTGATCAGCCCGATGTTGTGGAATTCATGGTCGGTGAAGGCAAAGCCACGGTGGCAGGCGACGCAGAAGGCTTTGCCGGTGAACAAATCAAAGCCACGGCGCTCAGCAGGTGACAGCGCTCTTGCGTCGCCGCCAAGCCAGCGATCGAAGCGCGTCGGCGGTGATACGAGCGTGCGTTCATAGGCAGCGATTGCCTTTATCAGGTTATCGCCGGTCGGCGCTGGATCGACTGGAAAAGCTGCCGCGAACTGGCGAAGGTAGCTCGCATCGCCGCTGATCCGCGCGATGACTTGATCAAGGGAGTTGCCCATTTCATCAGGATGTTCAATTGGATAGCGCACCTGTTCTTCCAGGCTTTTGGCGCGGCCATCCCAGAAGAATGCTGGTGACCAGGCCAGGTTCCACAAGGCTGGCGTGTGTCGGTCGAGGGGCTTGCCGGTAACGCCCACGCCATAGCGGCGACCATCCGCCATGCCGCGCACGGGGTCATGACACGAGGCGCAGGCAATCTTGCCCGTCGACGACAATGCTGCATCCCGAAACAATCGAGAGCCGAGTCGGATCTTCGCTGGGGATGAGGGATTGTCAGTTGGCGTTGGCAGCAGCGTCGGCCGGGCAAACGCAACCCGCCAGCGCGCCCACTGGGCGCTTGCCTGAGCATCCGGATATAAGGCATTCAATGGTGCGGTCAGCAGCAGTGCCAGTAGTATTGACAGAGCTGCAATTCGCATCGTGCGGCTCACGCGCGCGTCGCAAGGAAAGCTAGGACACCGTCCTTGTAGACGCGGTCACCGACAGCACGCATATGGTCACGCCCCGTAATATCGAGCGCTTTGGCGCCCGGGATCAACGCGGCGAGTTCAGGACCAGACCCTGCAACCACATCCGTCGTGCCCACCGCAACAAGCACCGGGCAGCGCAACCGCGCGAGTGTTTCAGGTAGAACTGGATCACGGATCGCCCGAATACAGGCCGCGAGCGCGCGAAGATCACTCTTCGTCTGTTCGGCAAAGGCTCGAAACGTCCGCGCGCCTGGATCAATTACATCGGCAAGGCTCGGCGACTCCAGCGCCTTAGCGATCAGCTCCGTATTGCGCAGCCCATGCACCATGTTGATGCCGAGCCCGCCAAATATCGCAGACCGCACGCGCTCCGGGTGAGCCAGCGCTAAGAATGCCGTTACGCGCGCGCCCATCGAATAGCCCATGACATCGGCGCGTTCGATGTTGAGGTAATCAAGCAGCCGCCGTGCGTCTTCCGCCATCAGCGCCGCGCCATAGTCGGCCGTGTGATAGAGTTTCTCGCTGTCGCCGTGGCCACGGTTATCAAGTGCGATAACGCGGAATCCTGCACGGGTCAGGTGCCGCACCCAACCGGGATCAATCCAATTGGCGGCGATGCTCGATGCAAAACCGTGGAGCAACAGGATCGGGCTGCCTTCACCTTCGTCGCGATATGCGATTTCGACGCCATCGGATGAGAACACCGGCATATCAGGTGAGTTTCCCGGCTGCAGGCTCATGCCGGGCGAGGCGGCTCAATAAATAGTCCACCTCTCCGCGCGCAATTGCGGATAGCGTGCCGCCGGGCTTACGTTGCGCATCGGAGGCGATGATACCACGCCGCTGCAGCACGTACTTGCGAACCGCCAGACCAGCACCCGGCTGTTGCTCATAACGCACGAGCGGTAGATGGGCATCGAACAGATCGTGGGCGGCGTCGCGTCGGCCTTTCGCCATGAGTCGTGTCACCCCGACGAGCATCTCCGGGAATGCGTATCCAGTCATCGCACCGTCGGCGCCACGACTCATCTCGAAGTCTAGGAACAGACCGCCATTGCCGGTGAGAATTGAAATCGGGCGCATCCGTCCTTCGGACGCCGCCTTGCGCACATTCGTGATTTTCTCCAGGCCGGGCCAATCCTCGTGTTTCAGCATGACGCAGCTGGGGCAGGCGGCAACGATACGCTCGATCACCGACACGGCCATCACGACGCCGGTCGACAGCGGGTAGTCCTGGATCACGAAGGGCACATCCGCGCCAATGGCTGCCACCGCGTCGGTGTAATAGGTGACGATCTGGTCATCGGTCTTGCATGAGATCGGGGGAGCAATCATGACGCCGCTCGCGCCCTTCTCCATCGCCGATCGTGCCAGTGCGCGCATAGCGGCAAAGCCTGGCGCCGAAACGCCGACGACAACAGGGAGGGCACCCGCCCGACCGACGACTTGCGTGACAAACCCGAGCGCTTCCCCGGCATCGAGTTTGGGTGCTTCACCCATCATGCCGAGGATCGTGATGCCGGTGACGCCGCTTTCCTTGTAGAAGTCGATCAAACGGTCGGTGCTGCGGCGGTCGATCTGCCCATCCGGCTCAAATGGCGTTGCCGAGATGATGTAGACGCCTTTGGCGGTCGTGCTGAACATGGCAAGAATCCCTGAATTGTTGGCCCGCCACATTAACAGCGTTAGCCACCGCGTCCACATCCACCCTTTCGGTGAACTACGATCGGGGCTACATAACGCTTCGTTACTCAAACGTGGATGGAACCAGCATGGTTCTCGTGCTCGATCAAACTCCGGCAACGTTGCCGCCCCGCGAAATACTGGCCAAGCCGACACTTGCGGGCTTGGGCCGCGGAGGCTTGGCGGCAGCGCTTAGGCAGTGTGGCGTGCCAGACAGGCAGTCGCGGATGCGCGTCAATCAGCTCTGGAGCTGGATCTACGTGCGCGGTGTCACATCGTTTGACCAGATGTCGGATGTCTCGAAGGAGTTGCGCGCTAAGCTCGCCGCCGACTATACGCTTGACCGACCCGAGATTGTCGAGGAGCAGATCTCGGTCGACGGCACCCGCAAGTGGCTGCTTCGCCTGCCGATCCGCGGGCATGAGGTGCGCGCGCCAGAGATCGAGTGTGTTTATATTCCCGAGTCCGACCGCGGCACGTTGTGCATCTCAAGTCAGGTCGGCTGCACGCTCAATTGCTCGTTCTGCCATACTGGCACGCAAAAGCTGGTTCGTAACCTCGAAGTCGAGGAAATCGTCGGGCAGATCCTGCTCGCGCGCGACCGCATCGGCGATTGGGCTGGCGCCGTGCCCATCGGCGATGCGACACTCCTGCCTGATGCCGATCGCAAGATCACCAACATCGTCCTGATGGGCATGGGTGAGCCGCTCTATAATTTCGACCACGTCAAGGCCGCCATGGATATCGCCTCTGATGGCGACGGACTGTCGGTATCGAAGCGACGCATCACGCTGTCGACGTCGGGCGTGGTCCCAGAAATCCCGCGTTGGGGCGATCAGTCGGGCACCATGCTGGCGATCAGTTTGCATGCCGTTCGCGATGATTTGCGTGACGAACTGGTTCCGATCAACAGGCGTTACCCCATCGCACAACTTATGCAGGCGTGCCGCGACTATCCAGGCTTGTCTAATTCCCGGCGGATCACGTTCGAATACGTCATGCTGAAGGGTGTCAACGACAGCCTCGATGATGCTCGCGCACTGGTGCGACTGCTGAAGGGCATCCCTGCCAAGATCAATCTGATCCCATTCAATCCCTGGCCCGGTACCAAATACGAGTGCTCGGAATGGGAAGAAATCGAAAAGTTCGCCGATGTCATCAACAAGGCTGGTTATGCGAGCCCGGTTCGCACGCCACGCGGCCGCGATATCCTTGCTGCCTGCGGCCAATTGAAGTCCGACAGCGAGAGAGTTCGGGCATCCGCGCGGGCCGACGGGCCACGCCCACCGTCTGCCTCAGGGAGCGTAGCCTAAGATGTTCTGGTCGACGCTCGCCCGCATGATCGTGGTGCCGATCGCGTTTGCGATTGCAGCGCTGGCTGCATTCGCCGTGCTGTTCACGCTGGGCTCGGAGCGGGTTGTACAGGCCATATCAGGTCAAACGGACGTCGATGGTCTGGGTGTTATCGTTGATATCCTGAGCCAAGGGTGGCTGATCGTATCGAGTTTGACGATGATTCCCGCACTCGGACTGGTGATCATTGGCGAAGTCGCCCGCATCCGCTCGGCGCTGTATTATATCCTCGGCGGTGGCGCAGCACTCGCAGCCGTACCTTTGTTGGCGCGCTACGGTCAAGGCATCGGCGGCGCCGCTCCGTCCGCTATCCTTTGGCAGGTCTTTGCCACTGCCGGTTTTGCAGGCGGCTTGATCTATTGGATGATCGCAGGACGGCGCGCTTGACGCCGACGAATAGATAAGCCGAGCGAGCTGCCAGCCGTTCGCGACAACCAGGTTAACGACCTGACCGCTTAAATCGTTGAACCGTCATGCTTAAACCCTATAAGATTGGCGAGACGGTTTACGCCTGGAGAGAGCAGCATGTTTCGAGCCATCGTTCGCGTCTTATTCGGGTTCATCCTCGCGTGCATCGCTGCGGGAGTAACGCAAGTCTTGTTTGCATTCGGTCCCGCCGAAGTTGGGTCCGGAGATCCCGATCGTATTGCTCTGATGCTGAATTTGGCAGCAGCAGCCGCCACTCAGTCAGCAGTGTTTTCTGCGCCCTTCGCTCTGGTTTCGGCGGCGGTGTCCGAGTGGCAGGATATCCGAAGCTGGCTCTATCATATGGTTGCCGGCATGGTCATCGCAGCTGCCGGTTTTGCAGCCCAGTATTCAAGCGAGGCGCCCGGCGCACCCTCGGTATTCAACAACTATGCGCTGTCAGCTTACGTGGCGACCGGCCTGGTCGCTGGCTTGGTATATTGGATGTTCGCTGGCCGCAGGGCGGGCACGCCCGACCAGATCTTCGATCCCGTGCCAACCAGCGTGGCGTCGACCGGCACCGTGCCGATCTCGCCGCCGACCAGAACTCTTGCGGCGCCACCGCCATCACCAAAAAAGGCTTGATGCAAGTGCCTCGGCATTAAGTCAGGGGGATGGCTCGGCTCGCTGTGCAAACAAGGCCAGAAATTCTTCGAGCACCCATGCCGCTCCAATACTGATCAGCACCATCTCGATGACCTGTGGTTTCATTGGCACGGCAGACCAAGGCAACGCACCAAGCAAAAGGAGGCCGGTGAACAACAGTCCGCCTCCAGCCAAGAGTCGTGCGAGCGCGTATCGTCTACAGAGCATCACACTGCTGATAATCACAAAAGCCATCAAGCCCCAGCGCAGCCACTCAGGCCAGACTTCGGAATATGCAACCAGGGTTACCATGGTGCCAATACCCCCCAATTGGAACGACTTCAATTAACTATAGCATTGTGACGCAAGTGACCGATCCTGCGCAAGTCGTCGGCACTTGAACTGGCCAAAATATTTTTTTTCATTTTTAATCAGCTTAATGATTTATTTCAAATGTCACCCGAGTTAGACATTTAAAACGCGGCCGGCAACCGCATCAAGCTTGGCGACTAATTCAGGATCGCGAGCCTCAGGTACGGTTATCAGCGCGACGTCGAGGGCACGGTCTGAACCGATCGGGCAGGGCGGATGCACGCGCGGAAAACTACGCGCAAGATTGAGCACCAGGCGCTGTGCCATTATTGTATTGCCGGTCATGACCTTGATTACAGCTGCGACATCGACATGTGTGTGTTCGCTGTGCCAGCAGTCGAAATCCGTCACCATGGCGACCGTCGCGTAGCAAATCTCCGCTTCTCGGGCGAGCTTGGCTTCCGGCATGTTAGTCATGCCGATGACGGCGCACCCCCAGGCGCGGTAAAGGTTGCTTTCGGCGCGCGTCGAGAACTGCGGGCCCTCCATCACGAGGTACGTCCCGCCGCGACTGCCGGGGATATGTTCGGCGGCCATCGCTTGCTCGACGAGGTCGACAAGGCCGGGACTGACCGGATCAGCCAGCGATACGTGGGCGACAAGCCCAGTACCAAAGAAACTTTTCTCGCGGGCAAACGTGCGATCGATAAATTGATCGGGCAGCACAAAATGGCCGGGCGGATACTTTTCGTCGAACGACCCACAGGCTGATACCGACACGAGGTCGGTTACACCGCAGCGCTTCATGCAGTCGATGTTGGCACGGTAGTTGATGGCCGACGGCGAAATACGGTGCCCGCGACCGTGACGTGGCAGAAAGCGAATGGGCAAGCCTGCAATTTCAGCGTGCAGAATCTGGTCCGATGGCACGCCCCAGGGGCTTTCGATCGTCCGCCAGTGCGCATTTTCAAGACCCGGCAAGTCATAAAGCCCGCTGCCGCCGATGATGCCAAGCACTGAGTTCGTCATGGGTCGTTTGCTCCGTGAATGTCGTGGCGACCCTGGCCGGACTGGCAACGTGCGCGCAACAAAAAAGAGCCGTTCGGGATGGAACGGCTCTTCGCAATTGAGTGATCGAACGTGTCCTGGGACCGCTGGCCGGTCCCCGGTCGAAGAGTGGCCAGTCGACTCAACTAATGCGCGCTGGCCCAGATGCGCTTCTTGGCGACATAAAGCAGCGCCGACGTGATCAGCATATACAGCAGAACCTGCCAGCCGATCCGCTTGCGTTCATCCTGCTTCGGGTCTGCAGTCCAGGCTAGAAACGCCGACAAATCTTTTGCATTCTGCTCGATCGAACTCGTGGCACCGGCGTTGGCCTGATACGCCACCGGGCTTGCCAGAGGCGCTGGCATGGCGATCTGACCGCCAGGGAAGGCGCGATTGTAATACATCCCGTCCTGCAGCTTGTTACAGGTGTCGGGCGCACCAGCATCACCACGCGTTACAGACGCGCAGCGCTGCACGGACTTTTCGTCCTTCACATCCTTGTCGGCAACAGCGACCAGATGGCCAGCCTTATCGGCGCTATAGGCCGGTGGCTGGTCGGCGTAACCCATCAGCAGTGCATAAGTGTAGTCTGTACCGCCTTCCTGGTAAGCATTCACGATGTCTTTCAGCATCGCAAACCCATGCAGCCAGATCGGGCCGGTGTAGTCGACATTGCGCGCACGCGAGATCAGCGAAAGATCAGGCGGCAACGCGCCGTTTTGGGCTGAACGCGCCGCATTATCATTGTCATAAGGCCCAAGAATCGGGTCGGACAACTTTGCTGGCCGCTTGATCAAATTGCCCTTGCGGTCAGCGATGTCTCCATTGTCGTTGGGGCCGTCATGAATCTTGTTGGGCCAGGAGGCAGCCAGCGCCTTGACGCCCTCCTCCGAGAACTTCGGCCCGCCGGCCTGGACGAGATTGCGGAAGTACACCCGCTTCAATCCATGACAGGAGCTGCACACTTCCTGGTAGACCTTAAACCCACGCTGCAATTGAGCATCGTCAAACTGCCCGAAAGGACCGCTGAACGTCCACTTATTGCGCTCAATTACTGGACCGTCGCCGGCAGCCATCGCCGATAGCGAGCTCCCGAGCATCAGCGCCGTCACGAGGGCAACACGCGAAATGGTTTTGATCATCGTTGTCATCTCAATCCTTCGAGCTTTCCAGCCACTCAACGCTTTTCAGGAGCAGCCGCTGCGCCGACCATTGAACCTGCGCCGCCACCGATCGGACCGAGCACCGATTCCGCGATCGAGCGTGGCAGTTTCTTCGGAGTCTCGATAAGCCCGACGATCGGCATCACGACCAAGAAGTGCAGGAAGTAGTAGGCCGTGAACACACGAGCCCAGATGACGTACGCGCCTTCAGCGGGCAATGAGCCGAGATAGCCCAAGGCGACACAGGTGAATACGAACAGCCAGAAGAACCAGCGATAAATTGGCCGATACTTGGTTGACCGGACGCGGCTGGTATCGAGCCAAGACACGAACGCTAGGATTGCAACTGCCGCAAACATCAACAGCACGCCGCCGAGCTTCGAGGGGACAGCGCGCAGGATCGCGTAGAACGGCAGGAAGTACCATTCAGGCACAATGTGCGGCGGTGTTGAGAGCGGATTGGCCTCGTTATAGTTGTCGGCATGCCCCAGATAATCGGGAGCAAAGAACACGAACCATGCAAACAGCGTGACGAAAACAGCGAGTGCAAACAAGTCCTTCATGATCGCATATGGCGTCATCGGCAGCGTATCAGCCTTGCTCTTCACGTCGAGACCGGTCGGATTATTTTGGCCAGCAACGTGCAGCGCCCAAACGTGCAGGATCACCAGACCGGCAATCACGAACGGCAACAGATAGTGCAATGAGAAGAACCGGTTGAGCGTCACACCTGTTACAGCATAACCACCCCACAGCCACTGCACCACCGCAGTTCCGACGACCGGAATGGCCGAGAAGAAATTCGTTATGACGGTGGCGCCCCAGAAGCTCATCTGGCCCCATGGCAACGTGTAGCCGAGAAATGCCGTCGCCATCATGGCGAGGTAAATGAACACGCCGAGGATCCAGAGTACTTCACGCGGAGCCTTGTATGAGCCGTAGTACAGGCCGCGAAAGATGTGCATGTAGACGGCGAGAAAGAACATCGACGCGCCGCAAGCATGGATGCCACGGATCAGCCAGCCGTAGTTGACGTCGCGGCGGATCGCTTCGACCGAGTCGAAAGCTTCCTTGGAACTCGGCACGTAATGCATTGCCAGCACGATGCCGGTAACGATCTGGGCGATCAGGCAGAACATCAAGATGCCGCCGAACGTCCACATATAGTTGAGATTACGCGGCGTCGGGAAATCGACAAACTGCCCATGCATGAAGCGCTGCAGGGGCAGGCGATCATCCATAAACTTGGCGAAACGTGACTTTGCGACAAACGTCGAGTCGTGGCCGGACATGATGTGCTCCTCAGCCGATCTTGATTTTGCTGTCGCCTACGAAATCGTAGGGTGGCACTTCGAGGTTGCGTGGCGCCGGACCTTTGCGGATGCGCCCAGAGATGTCGTAGTGCGAGCCGTGGCACGGGCAGAACCAGCCACCGAAATCACCTTTTGCATCGGCAAGACTCTGGCCCTTGGGGATGCAGCCCAAGTGGGTGCAGACCCCTACGAGTACGAGCCAGTTCTCTTTGCCTTTCTTGACGCGATTGGCGTCACTCGCCGGCGTTTTTTCCGGCAAGATATCGTTGCGGGCGCTACGGTCCGACAAGGCCGCCAGTTCGACTTTCCCAGCCTGATCGATTTCAGCTTTCGTCCGGTTGCGAATGAACACGGGCTTGCCCCGCCACATCACCGTAATGGCCTGACCTTCCTTCACCGGCTTCAGATCGACCTCAATCGAGGCGAGCGCCTGGGTGCTGGCATCAGGGTTCATCTGGTGCACAAACGGCCATATCGTTGCTGCACCACCGACTGCGGCGAACGCACCGCCAGCAAGGGTTAGGAAGTCCCGCTTGTTGGGTTCCTTCGAGTCTGCGTGAGATGCCACGTGTCTCTCCTTCAATCCAACCGGTATTGCAACGCTCTACAAGGTTCATGACGCCTGGACCCCACGGCCAAAAAACCATGACGCCGCACGGACATCCCACCCGCAGTATTCCGCGGCGCACTTGTGACATCGTTTGCCTGGGGCCTCAAGTCTGCAGAGTGACGCCGCCTAAGAGGCAATTTGGCGCATGCCGATCAACGGCACTGCAAAACTTGCTTAGTCTG
>JANNRP010000329.1:0-3684 GCA_031401535.1 Hyphomicrobiaceae bacterium
GCCCGAGTGCACCCAGATGCAGCCATGCCGATGCCGAGCCAGGGCCACCGTTGAAGGCAAACGTTACTGGCCGCTTGGTCGCCTCCAAGCCCGGCAGTGTGTAGGCGATATAAGCGAACTCGGCGAGCAACTTACCGTCCGCATTGCGGAACGGGATCGTGCCGGCCGTAGCGGTGAACTTAATCGTGCGACCGGGCAATTCCAGCGTATGCGTCGTCACGCTGTCGGCTGGCAACGTGCGGTCGGCAAGTCGCGCCGCTGTCGCTTGGCTCCCCCCGCCCCCGCGTTGGGCACGGCCTGCCTGCCCAGCCGGTGTCTGAGTTTCGGTGTCCTGCGCCAGCGCCGGGGCAAAGGTCGTCGCGACCACCCCGAGCATCATGCAGGTCAGGACAAGGATCGTGCGACAGATGGAACGGGAGTGCATGGGGTACGCCTCAAGCCACAGCCTTCAACTTATCCGACGCTGGCAGCGCACCGTGACACGGGCAAGGCAAATCGATGTTACCGGCGCCGCATCTCACGGCCCACCCATGGCTGTCATATATCAACGCCATAGCCCGGGGACCGATCCACATCCACCCAATATCGAACTTGGAATGGTTACACGGACCTTTGCTGAGGCACGTCCAGGGGCCAACAGATTGCGGTGGAACTCGTGACGTTCGAACGCGTTGTATCCGGCAGCGTTCACTAGTCCGAGGCCTGTGTCATGCGTCCAGTTGCCATGCAGCTTTTCATCTTCGTTGGATGCCATGCTTTGGCGCTGGCTACGTTGTTAGGCTTCTACCGCTTATAGGCGAGGGTCGAACATGCCAACGATCGGCACGTTGGCAAATCGCACAGTTGTCGTTGGTACTAGCCGGTAGCGATCGCCGGTTGTTCGCCGGGCATGATCAAAGTCACGCATAACCCGGAGCGGATGCCGTTGCCGGGATACATGCTGTTGGCGCCACGAATCCTGGCGCTGGCGAATCCATGTATAGACGGCGACAGTTGCAGGACAGCGCCACGAGGGCTTGCATGTTAACGAGACGGGCGGCTTTGGCGGCACTGGCAGTGGCTGGCGCAGGCCTCTATCCGACGTTCGCCGTCAGCCAGCGAAAATTAGGTCATTGGGAGCAGGCGGGCGACACGGCCACGGCCAACGAGGCGGGCCCCTTCAAACGTCCGCGCCATGATTCACCATTGCGCGATGGCAAACTTGCGCGCGGGTCGCGCGACATCGTCGCTGCCTGGTTTTCGGACCCGACCCAGCGTTATCGCCACTTCGCGCTCGGTGCCGAGCATGAAGCTGGCTCGCTGGTCGTATCGATGAAGGATCGACGCGCCTACAAGCTCGCATTGCCCGAGGACAGCGTGTTCGAGGATCGCGAACCACGCATCGTCGATATCGACGGCCAGGACATGGTGATTGCCGTGCGCTCTTATCTTAAGACTGGCGCGGCGTTGGCGTTGATCGCGGTCGAGCCCGACAAGGGGCTCAAGATCATCGCCGAGACGCCGCCGATCGGTCGGCCGTTCCGTTGGCTCAATCCAGTGGGCGTTGGTGATTTCGATGGCGACGGGGTGCTCGATATCGCGCTCGTGCGGACGCCGCACATCGACGGCGAATTGCAGTTGTGGACGGCGCGCAATGGTACCCTGGTGCAGACCCTGGCAGTCGATGACGTGTGCAATCACGCGCTGAAGTCGCCACACCTGAAGCTGCATGCGGTTGCCGACTTCAACGGCGATGGTGTCGCGGATCTGGCAATTCCATCGCAGAACCGCCGGTCCCTGCGCTTCCTGTCGTTTCGGGGCGGGCGGGTTACCGAAATCTCACGCGTCGAGTTGCCGGCCGTTGCCGCCGAAGATTTCAGCGTCGTCATGAAGGGTGGCAGTCCGGCCGTGGTGGTCGGCTTCAATGCGGGCCGTACCATGATCGTGGCGCCATGAGCGGGTGACCTCCCGTCAAGCCTCGCGGCTGAACGCGCGTGTGGCGGTGACGAGTTCGTGGGCGATGCCGGGCTCGGTCATTGCATGGCCCGCATCCGGCACGATCCGTAACGTCGATTTCGGCCACGCCCGGTGCAGGTTCCAGGCGTTTTTCAGTGGCGTCACCACATCGTAACGTCCATGGATGATCACGCCAGGAATGTCCCGTATCAATGGTGCATTGCGCAGCAGATGGTCGTCGTTGGCGAAGAAGCCGCGGTTGACGAAGTAGTGGCATTCGATACGTGCGAAGGCGATGGCATAGCTGTCTGCGCCGAACAGCTCGACGCGGCGCTGGTCCTGGACGAGGGAGAGCGTGGTGCCTTCCCAGATGCTCCAGGCCTTGGCGGCGGCGAGTTGCACGGCGCGATCCGGGTGCGTCAGGCGGCGATGGTAGGCTGAGATCATGTCCCCGCGCTCAGCGTCGGGCACCACCTTGGCGAACTGCTCGTAGGCATCGGGAAATAGCCAGTTGCAGCCGTCCTTGTAGAACCAATCGAGCTCTGCCTGTCGCAGCAGGAAGATGCCGCGCAAGATCAGCGCACTCACGCGGTCGGGGTGGGACTGCGCGTAGGCCAGCGCCAATGTCGAGCCCCAGGAGCCGCCCATCACCTGCCAGCGCTCGATGCCAAGATGGACCCGCAGGCGCTCCATATCAGCCACCAGATCCCACGTCGTGTTGTGTTCGAGGGACGCGTGCGGCGTCGACCGCCCACAGCCGCGCTGATCAAACAGCACGATGCGGTAGCGGGCCGGATCATGATAGCGTCGCATGGTCGGGTTCGAGCCGCCGCCCGGGCCACCGTGCACGATGACGGTTGGGATGCCTGAGTGGTTGCCGCTGGTCTCATAGTAAAGGCGATGACCGTCGCCGACGGCGAGCTGACCTGCTGCATAGGGCTCGATCGGCGCATAGATGCCTAGGCGGTTAGCGGGATTTCCGTAAAGGCTGGCTCGTTGTGTCATGGGTCGTGGATCACTTTCACGCGATCGATTTCAGACGGACTGATGGCGCGGCGGTGCTCAACTTTGTGGAACCTGACGGCGTTTCAATCGCGCCAGTCGAAGTTCGCGATCATAAACGGCTTCACCGCCCGGCACGCGCATATCACGGACCATTTCCAGCAGGTGTCGTGGCGGCGTCGGCCGCACGCTCGTGCCGATCATGGCCGCTATAATACCTGGCGGAATGGCGAACACGGCAACGAACTGGCTGGGCACGCCGAACCACGCCGCTTCGCTGCCGACAATGGCGAGTACGGCCACCGCAAAGCCCGTTGTAACGCCGAGCAGCGCCCCGAACGTGCTGAGGCGCTTCCACCAGATTGACAGCACAATCACAGGGAAGGCTGCGGCAGCGCTGAGGCCCATTGCCCACAGTACAAGTTTTAAGGGATCAGCCGGCAGCGTCAGCGCCAGCAGTGTGCCGAACGTGGCTGCGAGCACCATCGCCACGCGTGCAACCGTCAGGCGTGGCCCCGAAGCTGGCAGCTCCCAACGGGACCCGTTGATAACGTCCTCGGCAAGCACAGTGCCCATGGCCATCGTGGCAGCGGAGGCCGCGGCAAAACTTGCTGCAATCGCTCCGGCATACGTCAGGTAGATGATGACGGCGGGTAGTTGGGCTGCGACAGGAAGCGCGAACAGCGCGGAATCGCGCTTGAACGAAAAACTCGATAGCGGCAGCTTCGGCAATCGACCGTCTACGGC
>JANNRP010000330.1:0-15299 GCA_031401535.1 Hyphomicrobiaceae bacterium
CCTGACCTCTGCAGTGCGATTGCAGCGCTCTCCCATCTGAGCTACGGCCCCGACCTTTAGGGACTTCGGTGTTAGGTCGGTGCTATTTGCTTGTCAAGCAAGTCGGGAGCAGCACGCTGCTGCAACCTATCGTACAGCCGAAACCACATGTTCAGCGTCGATGAGCAAGATTGGCTGCCTCCGCCATAGGCACTGGTAGGTCGCCCAACAGCAATGTCGTGAACATTTCCTCGGCTCGTCCAGTAAACTGCTCGAAACACGACGGTGGGCGCAGCTTGTGATCAACCACCATACGAGACAGCAGTAAGCGCTTCGCATCGCCACGTCGCTCGTGAATGTGATGCGCCTCCCAGGCCAACGTCACCGCGCTCGACACATGGTATAGCGCGCTTGTCGCCCGACGCGCGTCGGCTTCCAAGGCTGCATCGGTGGCCACAGTGCGCGCGAAATCCAACACGCCGTCGACCAGTTTGCGTAATTCATCGCGATAACCGGCCGGCACGCTGGCTGCTTCATTCAGACGATGGTGCAGATCGGCCGCAAGCGCCGCATCTGCTCCATGCCGACGGATGGCGCGGTGGATCGCGTCAATTGCGACGATATTGCCTGTGCCCTCCCAGATCGATCCCAAGTGCGCATCGCGAAGCAATCGTGGCGTTGCGAATTCTTCGACGTAGCCAGTGCCGCCGCGCATCTCTAGTGCATCACCGCATAGTTTGCGTGCATCCCTGGTTGCACGATACTTCAGCGTCGGCGTGAGAATGCGCAGCAGGGCGGCCGCGTCCTGTCGACCACTTAACTCGGCCCGATCGAGCGCGTCGGCCGTTACAAAGCTTAATGATAGTGCTTGCTCGAGTGTCAGAAGCATTTTCATTATTTGCCGACGCGCCAGCGGCATTTCGATGACGCGGCGTCCGAACGCGACGCGGCCGTTGGCGACGGCGCATGCATCGTGCACTGCTCGCCGCATCAAGGCGCATGACTTCACTCCGTTGGATAATCGTGACCAGTTGACCATGCCAGCCATCTGCACGAAGCCTCGATCGAGGGCTCCCACCTCATAAGCGACCGCACCTTCGAATTTGATCTCGCCTGACGCCATTGAACGAGTGCCAAGCTTGTCTTTCAGGCGGACGATCCGATAGGCGTTGTGTGTGCCGTCGTCGAGCCTGCGGGGCATCAGGAACAGACCCACTCCGCGGGTACCCGTGACGGCGCCTTCGGGCCGGGCAAGCAGCATGGCAACACCTGCGTCGGCGTTCGAACAGAACCACTTTTCTCCGTAGAGCCGCCAGTGGTTGCCCTCCTGCACGGCGCGCGTCGTTAGACTGCCAACGTCCGACCCACCCTCCTTCTCGGTCATGAATTGCGCGCCTTGGGTGAGGCGGCCCATGTCGGTCGTGGTCAGATTGTCAAGATATCGAAGCTTGAGACTGTCTGAACCGAAGCGTGACAGCAGCATCGCGGCGCCATCGGTGACGTTAATCGGACAGCCGAGGCCGAATTCTGCTTGATTGAACAGGTAGGTGAAGGCGTGTTTGGCGACCGCAGGGTAGGGCGTCGACCAGTCGAGTATGCCGCCTACGTGTGACATGGCGTGGATGCCGAAGTCGCCAAAAGCTGCTTGTTCGAGTCGGCGATAGGCAGGGTGATATTCGATCGACTGCTCGTCACGCCCGAACCTGTCCCGATGATGCAGCACGGGAGGATGTCGATCAGCCAACCGCGCGCACGCATCGAGTTCACCGCCTGCAAGACCACCGAGCCGCCGTAGGTGGGGCTCAATATGGCGGCGCAGCGGTGTCGGCAGATGGATATCCAGAAGATCGGACAACGACCGGTCCGCCTCGTAGAAGTTGAGACCGGTCGTGTCGGGTGCAATCAAACTGGACACTGGAACGTTTCCTGCACCGATGGCCATCACTCTAGTTTGATGTCGGCAGATTTGATCAGTTCAGAATTTCGCTGTGTATCTTCGAGTAAATACTTCGCGATCTCCGGCGGCGACTGTAACGGAATGGCTGCGTTTATGCTCCGCATCCGCGCCTTCATGTCATCGGATTTTGCAATCTCCAGGATCTTTGCGTTGAGCTTAGCGACGATCTCGGCCGGTGTGCCGGCCGGTGCCCAAATTGAATTCCAGATCGGTACGTCAGCGTTGGGATGACCTAGTTCGGTCAAGGTCGGCAGCTCTGGAAAATCTGGATGGCGATCGCTGTGATTGACATTGAGCATGATCAGCTTGCCGGCCTTCACGTGCGGGATACAATTTATTTCGTTCATCATCTGCACGGTGTTGGGCAGCAGATCATTGAGCGCCTCGCCACTGCCACGATACGGTACGTGCAGGATGTCGATGCCCGCCTTGAACTTCAGCATCTCAAGCCGTAGTTGGGTCGCAGTGCCGAGCCCTGCTGATCCGTACGACAGCTTGCCGGGGTTTTTCTTGGCGTGCTCAACCAATTCCTTGAACGTCTTGGGCCCGACCGACGGGTGAATTACGAACCCGCACAGAAGGTCGCCGAGCCGTGCAACCGGCGTGAAGCTTTTGATCGGATCGTAGGGCGTCTTGCGCAGGCTTGGCAGGATCGTCAGCGTATTATTGGGGGTGACGAGAAACGTATAGCCGTCAGGTGCTGCCTTGGCGACGGCCTCGGTGCCGATCATGCCGGATGCGCCGCCTCGGTTGTCGACGACAAACTGCTGGCCAAATGCCTGCGACAGCTTTTCAGCCCACGGTCTGCCAATTAGGTCGGTGGAACCTCCAGGTGCATAGGGCAGAATTAGCTTTACCGGTTTGTCCGGCCAGTTGGCAGCTTGTGCCGAAGCCCTGTGGCCGACACCCGTCGTTAGCGTTGCCGCTCCAGCTACTTTCAAGAATGTCCGGCGATGCATTGGTATCCTCCCCGTTATTTCAGTTTGTTGTTTACTGGGCCACAACGTTGGTGACCGTTCGGTCAACCTACTCCTGAAACGCGACCTCGCGTGCCTTGCGTATGTTTGGGAACACGATGAACAATAATAGTGCAGCGGCCATCAGCAAAAACGCCAGCGACAGCGGACGTTCAATGAAGACCGTCGCATCGCCGCGAGATATAAGCATGGCGCGCCGCAAGTACGTTTCCATCATCGGGCCGAGTAGGAACCCCATGATCAAGGGTGCTGGCTCGCAACCAAGTTTCATGAGCAGGTAACCAAAGAGGCCAAAGACAGCGATGAAGAGAACTTCGTTGGCGGAATTATTCAGACTGTAGACGCCAATGCAGCAGAAAAACAAAATAGCGATGGCAAGCAGTCGATAGGGCACCAAAAGTAGTCGCACCCAAATGCCGATCAAAGGCAGATTGAGAACGACGAGCATCAGGTTGCCAAGCCACATGCTGACGATCATACCCCAGAACAGCTCCGGCTTCTGTTGCATCACCTGGGGACCTGGTGCGATGCCATGGATCATCATGCCACCAATCATCATCGCCATGACTGCATTCGACGGTATGCCTAAGGTCAGCATTGGTATGAACGACGTTTGCGCCGCGGCGTTGTTGGCGCTTTCGGGTCCAGCGACGCCTTCGATCATGCCTGTGCCAAATTTTTCCGACGTTCGGGACAGCTTCTTTTCCAAGGTGTAGGACGAAAACGACGCGAGTACGGCTCCGCCGCCAGGCAGGATGCCGAGCAGACCGCCAAGTAATGTACCGCGCAGCACGGGTGCAATCGAGCGCTTAAGGTCGTCGCGCGTCGGCCACAAGTTGCTGATCTTTGAGCTGACGAGATCGCGACGACCCGCGCTCGTAAGGTTCGCGATGATCTCGGCAACGCCAAATACCCCCATCGTCAAGGGAACAAATCCGATGCCGTCGAACAGTTCATTGATGCCGAATGTGAAGCGCGCGTTGCCAGTGTTCACATCGGTCCCAACGAGGCCCAGGAGCATGCCTATGAAAATCATTCCGAGGGCCTTTAGTACCGATCCGTGCGCCAGTACGATCGAGGCGACGAGGCCCAGTAACATTAGTGAAAAGTAGTCTGCCGGTTGGAACTGCTGAGCCAATCTGGTCAATGGCGGTGCTGCGACTGCGATGGCGATGGTCGCGACCGTGCCGGCAAAGAATGAGCCGAGCGCTGCGATGGAGAGAGCCGCACCTGCGCGACCTTGGCGCGCCATCTGGTAGCCATCGAGACAGGTTACCACCGAAGAACTTTCCCCGGGCAAGTTGACCAGGATCGCCGTGGTTGATCCGCCGTACTGAGCCCCATAGTAGATGCCGGCCAGCATGATCAGCGCGCCCTCAGGCGGTAGCGCGTAAGTCGCCGGCAGCAACAGCGCCATGGTGGCGACTGGTCCGACGCCGGGCAGCACTCCAATCGCAGTGCCGATCAGGGTGCCCATCAGGCACCAGAATACGTTTTGCAGTGAAACTGCGACGGAAAATCCGAGCGCGAGGTTGGCGGCAAGTGCGCTCAGATCCATGGCAATTTTCGCGGCAAAACCCCTATTGGCATTCCTAAGCCCCAGATGAATAATCCGACGCCTAGCAGCACCATAAATACCGCAAAAACAGCGTACTCTCGCCAACGCGTCTCAGGTGTGCCAAGTGCGGCAAGCGTCATTGAGGCGAGCATCGCGGCGACCAGCCCCAGGCGATCAATCAAAAGCGCAAACGCAACCACGGCAAGTGAGATCATGGTGAGTGGTCGCCACGCCCAGCGATCGAGACCTGGTCCATCGAACATCGCAGCTCTGGCCGAGAGTACTGCACCGGTGCTGATCAAACACCATGCGAGAATGCGCGGCAAAACACCGGTTCCCGGGCGCTGCGCCGTGCCGAGCGATAAGTCAGAGCCGAACCAGAGCACAACGCCACCAACACTGACGAATAGCAGTCCGGTGATCAGATCTTGACTGCTCTTGATGGCCATTAAATAGGATCCCAGGAGAACACGTCTGGGCTGCGGTCAAGCGCTTGCATCGATGAACTGAGGGCAGGCGCTGCATGTTCGGCAATTAACTCCGGCGTCCAGCCTTCGGCGCGATGCACGGTCCGCACCGGGCGGCTCTGGCTCATGAGAATAATTTCGTTCATTCGTGTTGCAAAAATCTGTCCGCTAACGGACTTCGCGGCGTCAGATGCTAGGAACACGGCTAATGGCGCATTCTTGTCGGGTGTCATCTGCTGAAGTTTGGCGACTCGGGCCTTCTGCTCCGGTGTGTCGGCGGGGATCGAACTTGTCATGCGGCTCCAGGCAAACGGCGCAATGCAGTTGGAGCGCACGTTGTAGCGAGCCATGTCGAGCGCGATCGATTTTGACAATGCCGTCATGCCGAGCTTGGCAGCTGAATAATTTGCCTGGCCGAAATTTCCGATCAGACCCGACGTACTGGTCATGTGGACGTAGGCGCCGCTGGACTGAGCGCGGAAGTGTTCGGCTGCAGCGCGACTGACAAAGAATGAACCGTTGAGGTGAACGTTGATGACCGATAGCCAGTCCTCCGGTGTCATCTTGTGGAAGATTGTGTCACGCAGGATGCCAGCATTGTTGACGACAATATCTATGCGTCCGAATGCGTCGATCGCCGCTTGCACCATGCGCTGGGCTGACACCCAATCGCTGACGCTATCAGTACTAATGGCGGCTTTTCCGCCGCGTTGTTCGATGATCTGCTTGGTCTGTTCAGCAGGTGTGCTTGATCCGCCTTCACCGCCCAAACCCACACCGATGTCGTTGATCAAAACCTTGGCGCCAGCCAGCGCCATGGCCGTTGCAATCTCACGGCCAATACCGCCGCCCGCTCCAGTGACCAGCGCTACCTTGCCGTCGAGCATTTTCATGTTCTGCATTGGAGATCCTCCCAGGAGCGGCTTACTCGTTAGCTTTTGGTTGCCAGCACCGCACGGCCATTGTTGATGACGACGACATCGCGTTCCAGCACGCGGGCACGGAAGGCGCCACTATGCCAAATTTCCGTCCGGATTGTCTCGCCGGGATAGACCGGAGACGTGAACCGCAGATCGAGTTGCTGCAATCGAGCCGTGTCGTATGCGCACAGCCCGCGAAGCACGGCATGGCCAACCACGCCCAGGGTACACAGGCCATGCAGGATAGGACGCGGAAAACCGGCCTTTGTAGCGACGTCAGGACTGGAATGCAGCGGGTTGTCGTCACCGTTCAATCGATAATAGAGCGCCTGCTCTGGTCGTGTCGGCAGATCGATCGTGATGTCGGGTGTGCCCTCAGGCATAGGGTGCGGCGCTGGGATTGGACCCGGAGGACCGCCGAACCCGCCATCGCCGCGCAGGAATGTGGTTGATCGTGTCGTCGCGTAGTGCACGCCCGTGTTGGCGTCGGTGAGAATTTTTTCAGAAAACATCAAGGCGCCTTTGCCGACGCCCTTGTCGACCAGTCCCGTCACCCGAGTTCGACCGATGAGTTCGCCCTCCACCGGTAGTGGTTTATGCAACACGATACTCTGCTCGCCATGGACGAGGCGCACCGCATCGACGCCGGATGCCGGGTTACCTAGCCAGAATCCTGGATGACACAGTACGACGGCCATCGAAGGAAGGGGACGCAGCACTCGGTGATGGTCGACGAAATCGAGCTGATGCGGATCGAGTGGGTCTTGTCCCAAACCGACCGATAGGGCGTATAGTATCGTGTCGCGCATGGTCAGGCGTTGACGTGTCTCCGGTATCGGGTAGTGCAGCAGCTTTTCGTACGTAATCGCCATCAGAGCCGCTCTCCCACTTCGATGACCGCATCAACGGCGTATGCACCTTGGCCCTCGGGCATGGCCAGCACAGGATTGAGATCGATGGACGCCAGCCTTGGACCGGCGTTCTGCCCAAAGATCGACAAGCGAGACAGCGTCTGTGCCAACGCCTTGATGTCAACTTTTGGCCGCCCGCGTGCCCCTAGCAGCAACGGCGCACCCTTGATCGAGCGGATCATGGTTTCAGCTTCGATCTCGTTGAACGGGCAGCGCCGCAAAACGACATCTTTCAAGATCTCGACGAAAACGCCGCCGAGCCCGAATACAGCAATTGGACCAAATACCGGATCGCGGTTGATGCCGAGGAGGCACTCGACGCCACCCTTCAACTGCTTGGCAACCAGCACACCATCGACACGGGCCGCAGGAGCATGGGTGCGCGCGCGATCCATGAGCGTAGAAAATCCGGCCTTGACTGCTCCAGCGCTGCCGACATCCAGCAGTACACCGCCAATTTCGGACTTGTGCAGTATATCGGCCGAGAGGATTTTGAGGACGACCGGGTATCCGATGGCGTCGGCAGCGGTGATCGCAGCTTCGGCTGTCGCGGCGGTACGCTCAGGAGCGGATGCAATGCCAGCCATTGCCAATATCCGCTTGGCTTCGGCCTCGCTTGGCGTTTGCGTTGGCAAAGCAAATACTTCTAACGCCGGTGGCAGACCACGGGCCGGGCGCGCAAAGGCATCACCATAGCGCCCCATCGCAGCAATCGCATTCAGCGCCCTTGTCGGATCTTCGTAAACTGTAAGACCCGCTGCTTCAAATTCGGCCACGCGTCCAGGCGGTGCCACGATTGACATGACGAAGAGCCGATCAGGGTGCTTGGCACGCACGGTGCCAAGTTGCTCAAGCAAGTGAGGCCCAACAGTTGATGATCCGGCAGTATAGGTGAAGAAGGCCAAGATGGAGCGGTATTTGCCGTCCTCGACGACAGCTTCCGCAAATTTCCCAACGAAAGAAATATCGTTCATCACCTGCGCCGTGCAATCCACCGGATTGACGGCTGAGCAGAATGGAACCAGCTCTTTCAAGCGGGCTTGGGCAGCGGCTGGCATCGGTGGCATCGCGACTCTCGCGTCCTCCGCCGCATCCGAGATTAGTACACCCGCGCCACCGCTGATCGACAGAACGCCGAGTGTGTTGCCAGCCGGATAGATCCGCCGCGTGGCCAGATGTGCGATATCGAGCATGTCTTCGGTGGTGCGTGCACGTACCACCCCGAATTCATCGAGCACGGCGTCGAAAACGGCATCATCACCGGTCATCGAGGCTGTATGTGATTGCGCGGCTTTGCCGCCAATCGCGCTACGTCCAACTTTCATGATCACAATTGGTTTGTGCGCCTGCCGCGCTGCTTCGAAGGCTGCCAGCAGAGTATCTGGCCGATTAATGCCTTCGGCGTAGGCGGCGATCACATCGGTGTCGGGGTCTTTGACCATGCGCGCTATCGCATCGCCAATCGTGATGTCGGCCTCGTTGCCGGTCATTACACAGGCAGCAAGGCCAAGCCCACGGACGCGAGCGATGCTGAACAAATGTCCGCCGTAGGCCCCTGACTGACTGGCTATGCCGATGCCGCCGCGCTTTGGGAAGCCGCCCTCGAACATCGATGCGAAGGTTCCATAGAAGCCGCTGCGCGGATCAAACAGTCCGAGCGTATTGGGTCCCAGAATGCGCATCCCGCTGTTGCGGGCTGCACCAACCATTTCAGCCTGCATGTCGGCTCCTTCAGGGCCGACTTCGGCGAAACCGGAGCTGAACACGATCGCTGTAGACGCGCCCCGCGCAGCGAGATCCTTCACCGCCTGGAGGGCCGCACGTGCCGGCACGATGACAATGCCGACATCCGGGCTCGTTGGCAGATCAGCAACCGAGGCAAACGCTGGCAGGCCTTGGATCTCCTTCCGGTTGGGATTGACGGGAAATATCTGCCCCTTGAAACCTTGGCTCAGCATATACGAGATCGACCGGCCACCGATGCGCGTCGGATCGGTCGTCGCACCGATCACCGCCACCGAACGCGGCGACAGCATATGTTCAAGTCCGTCGCCGGCATTCGATGATGCAGGGGGGGCGCGCATGGTGTCGTGCCTATCTTTAGAGTGTCGCCGCGGTACCGAGCAAGGCAGTCACTTGACTCGATAGTGTACCGCCGTTGCCATGGCACAGAGCGATGTTGCAGTCGGGCCGTTGTCGTTCGCCGGCATCGCCACGCAATTGCGTGACCGCTTCCAGGATCAGGAATATTCCGTACATCCCAGGATGCACGCACGATAGACCGCCACCGCTGGTGTTGACCGCGAGCCGCCCACCCGGCGCGATACCGCCATCCAATACGAAGCGTCCCCCTTCCCCCTTTGGGCAGAAGCCCAAGTCCTCAAGGAATAGGATCGTGGTGATCGTAAAGGCGTCGTAGAGCATCACAAGATTGACATCAGAAGTTTTGAGGCCCGCCATCTTGAAGGCACCAGCGCCACTTTCGACCGCGACCGTGGTCGTCAAATCAGCCATCTGCGTGATTGATCGGTGCGAGTGCGCGCCAGCAGAGCCCAGTAGATAGGCTGGTTTGCGAGGCAAATCGTGGGCGCGATCTGCCCGCACCATCACACACGCGCCGCCGCCGTCAGTTACGAGGCAGCAATCGCGAGAGGTCAGTGGATCGCTCACCATGCGGGCAGACAGGACATCAGCGCGGGACAGGGGACCACGTGCGAAGGCATCCGGGTTTAGGTTTGCCCAGGCGCGCGCCGCAACCGCTACGTCGGCCAACATTTCCCGTGTGGTGCCGAATTCATGGCAGTGGCGGCTGGTGGCCAATGCGTAACCCGTGATCGGATGCCGGGGCTCGTAGGGCGTCTCGTGCCACTGCGGTTCGCTCATGGAGACGAGCCGTCCACCCGCTGTGCGTTGGTTGGAGCCGTAACAGATCAGTACTGCGTTACAGAGGCCGGCATCGAGCGCGAGCGCAGCCTGTAGGAGATGCATCTCGAATGACGCACCGCCGATGTTGGTGCCGTCAAAAAATTTTGGCTTGATGCCGAGGTATTCGGCAACCGTCAATGTCGGAAACGCGTGTGTGCTGGTGGCAGCACAAATGCCATCGATGTCGGAGAGTTTGAGGCCAGCGTCGGCAATCGCCATCAGCGAGGCCTCGGCCATCAGTTCGGTGGCTGACCTGCCATGCGCTTCTCCGCAGCCTGCGCTGCCTATTCCAGCGATGGCTGTGCGACCACGAATCGGATGAGCGCTCATGATTTTACCACTGTAGGGCTGACTGCAACGTCGAATAATACGGCCGGTTCCCCCTTGATCTCCGCGATCCGTGCTCTGACGCGTGTGCCGATGGCAGCAGTCTCAACGCCTTCGATCCGGCTCATCATGCGTGGACCTTCGTCGAGTTCAACGAGGGCAACATTGTAGCTCGAGTCACGACCTCGATTGACGGTAATGGCGTAAACGGTGCCGAGGCCTGACGCTGGCACCCATTCGAGATCTGTTTCACCGGAACCAGGAACTGCAACACGAGGATAGAATGTGTATTTGCCGGACGAACGGCTGCGTTGGATCATAAAACGAGCTTCCTTGAGGTACGCCTTGAACTGCGCCTCAGGTCCCAGAACCGTGCCGGGCGGATACGCCGCGGCGGAATCCTTTGTTGGCTTCGTCGTCATGTGGTGCAGCATCTCCCCCGATGGCCTCACGCCTTGTGGCACTGTTATCGGGGAGAAGATAAGCGGGAGGCAGCCTGCGAGTCCATGAGGGTCAAAGCATAGTCTGGTAGCTGAGATGTGGCAGCTGCCTCCGGCAGGCCAGGCTTCGCTATGCTATGTGCTGCGGCTTAAGCGATCTCTACCTGCTGTCCGAACGCCGCCGCCTGCGTCACGGCTTCGATGACTTTCAGAGTGTTGAGGCCCTCGCGTCCGGAAACCAGAGGTGGCAATTCGCCCCTGATTACGCGACAGAAGTGCTGGATCTGCAACCGAAGTGGGTCTTCGTCGACTGCGAAAATGCGGGTCACATGCAACGGCTCCCACCAGCTTCGCTTGTCCAGATTAGACCAGACTTCGAGTTTAGGCACCGTCAGCGAACCATGCGTACCGCCGATATAATAGCAGGACTGATCGGTTTGCGGATAAACCGGATTCTCACCGGTGGTCTGCTCCCAGCTCCAGCCGCCGACGACACTGTCGGAGGCGTTGACGGTGCCAAGTGCGCCGTTGGCAAAGCGCAATATTATGACGGCGGTCTCTTCGACGGCGTTGCCGCGGATCGCATTCGAGCCCATCGCCTGCACTGCGACCACCTCGCCACAAAGATAGCGCAGTAGATCGACGTCGTGGATCAGGTTGGTGAGGATGGGGCCGGCCCCCTTCGCGCGTCGCCATGCAGGCTCGAAATAGTCGTCCGGCTTCATCAGCCAGAAAAATCCATGTACCGTTACCACCCGACCGATGCGGCCGCTGTCTACAATCTGCTTTGCCTTCTGGATCATTGGGTTGTGTCGCCGATGATGTCCGACAAGTAGCGGCACGTGCGCGGCTTCTGACGCCTCTACAAGCCGGAGTGCACTCGCGACGTCGTCGGCCAGCGGCTTTTCCACGAGTGCAGGCACGCCTGCCGCAATAGCTTCCAGACCGTTGTCGACGTGCATTTGGTTGGGCGTGGCGATAATGATACCGTCTGGCTTGGCGTCAGCAGCGATCATCGCGCCGAAGCTCTCGAACCAGGGCGCGCCAGCCTTTGCGGCAAGATCGCGGGCGGCAGGCATCGGATCAATGACGGCACTTAGGGACGCTTCAGTTGAAGCGGCAATATGCTCGATATGGCGTTTGCCGATCAGTCCAACGCCCATAACGGCGAGCTTAAGGGGAGTATTTGCCATACGTCGCGCCTCGTCAAAATAGTGAGTTAGGAGCATATAACTCCATGCCGCGTACGGTTAAGGACGCACGCGACCCCAGTTCAACATGTTGCACCGGGGGTACGCATGGTCAAATGCAGTTCAGGCTGTGACGCTCAGGTGGCCTTTGCATCGCGTCGTGTTAATGGCGCTTTGTTGCCTTGGTTCAGATGCTTGACGAGAAGCTTCTGCGACGGCAACAGTTGCCCATGAACGACGATAAGCGGCGCTACGCCCCGGCCACGGTTCGCAATCGAGGTCCCATTCTCGATGTGCTGCGGCGTTATCTACCGCGCCAAGGCCTTGTCCTTGAAGTCGCTAGCGGGTCGGGAGAGCACATTACGCACTTCGCTGCGGCGGTCGGCGATGGCGTGATTTTCCAGCCGAGCGATCCCGATGCTGGCGCGCGATCGAGTATTGACGGTTGGATTGACATACTGGGCGTAACGAACGTTTGCCCAGCAATCGCGCTCGATGCTGCAGCTGAGTTCTGGCCGGTCGATCGCGCCGACATGGTGCTGAGCATCAACATGATCCATATCGCGCCATGGGATGCCGCCGTTGGTCTGATCCGAGGTGCGGCTCGCGTCGTCAATCCAAAAGGATCGCTATTTCTTTATGGCCCGTTTCGCCGAGGGGGCAGTCACACAGCATTGAGCAATGACGTTTTCGATCAAGACTTGCGAGCTCAAAATTCAGCTTGGGGCGTACGCGATCTCGAAGCAGTAAGTGCGTTGGCCGCCGCCGAGGGGTTTGCAGCGCCAGTCATAGTGCCGATGCCAGCCAACAACCTGTCGCTGATTTTCAATCGCCAACCGTCGTTACAATAGACGGTATGCTAAATCATTGGTGCACGTTAGTGTTTCCGCCGGTGCCAACCAGCGACAGCGACCAAAAAAAATAAATGGCTCCGTGGGTAGGGTTCTTTCAGTCCACGTTTTGTTAACCCTTAGAACCTTAATATATATAGGCTTTTACGCCATTTTCATGTGCCAATTAATGTGCCAAATATGCCTTGTGAACCACCGGATTTTGCCCCCAAATGCCGACTGCACGGAATAGTAAGTACAGCAAGCTTCATATATCGCCGCACGCCAACGGATGGCGTTACCGCCGCGGCGTCCCTGCTGATTTGACGGCTGTAGCCGGGACGAAGGAATGGTCACGATATCTAGGCCAAGGTCGGGCTGATGCAGAGTCCGCCGCGAGGGAATTAACGGTTGAGCATGACAAACTGATCAAGCGCCTGCGGAAACTTACCGCTAAAGAACGATCAGATATTGCGGCGGTTGGCGGGGTAGCAAACGGTAAACTGGCTGACGAAACACAACAGTTGAAGACAGGGTTGATTTTCGTCAATGCAGCTGTCGCTGAGCCTGCTGATGGGATCAGTGAGATCGATGAAGAGATGTCGGAAGCTGATCAAAAAGAAGATGCGCTGTACCTGATAAACGCACGAACTGCTGCACGTGCTATGCGTGCACAACTGGCCCGCCAAGAGAATGCACTAAAGATTATAGGTTCGAAGGTCCAATCCGGCACCGTTGGCGGTGAGCTGCTTGGGCTAGTTGATCTGTGGCAACGTGAGAACAAACCCCGCTCTACTGAGTCGATAAAGAAACAACGGTTCTACATGCAACGTTTTGTGACTTTCGTCGGCGATGCACTAACGCCTCGTGACGTGACTAGTGAGCACATCCGACAATACAGGGATGCTTTAGAAGCGAACCCTGCAATTAGCCGCGCGAACGCGAAAAAACACATCGAAGCGCTGCAAACGCTGTTCGGCGTCGCGCTGTCGAAAGGTGAGGTAACTCATAACCCCGTCCACGGTATCAAATTAGCCAAACTAGGTGGTAAGTTGGCGGGTCGGGATAACAAAAAGCTACCGTTCACGTCAGATCAAGTTCGACAGATTTTTGCGGCGATGGAGTCGATGCCTCTTGATTTCCAATGGGCGACGCGACTGTGTGCCTATCACGGTGCCCGTGCGAACGAGATCTGCCAGATTCGAACGTCGGATATTGGTTCCGAATTCGGAATCCCAACCATTACCCTACACGATGAGGGAGAAGGTCAGTCAATCAAGAACATGGTATCGGTACGTCGAATACCGATCCATCCGCTGATTAGGGCAGAATTTTTGACGTATGTCGCCGCGCCGCCAAGGCCCTGGGTATTCAATTTCCCTCAATGGCCGAGTAGTCCGCGAAGAGGCGCATATTTTATTGGAAAATGGTCCACGTTTCTTCGTAAGACAGTGGGAATAGACGACAGCCGGTTAACCTTACATTGTTTGCGTCACACTTGGATCAATCTTGCCCGGCATATGGCTATGCCAGCGCCAATATCCTATGCCATCGTAGGTCATTCGATAGGCAACGACGACCATACTCACTACGGTACGGTGCCGTCTATCAAACAGCAAATGGAATGGCTTTCGAAAGTAGATCCATTGGTGTGACGGCGCGGCTCTGTTCGGACTCCATGTAGGCTCTTGATCTCTGCGTGATTTGAAGCGCGGGGGCGGGCAATGAAGACAAGAGATTTCAATACTCTGCTGACGGCTCTCGGCGCAACGCGGTGACGGCGGCGCTCAAGGTCGGGCGTTCAGCCGACGACGTTGTCGTTTTGATCGAAATTAAGTTTGCCAAGGCACCGGCGTGCGGACATTGTGAATCGGAAGCCTTCAGCAAGTGGGGTGCTGCGACGTCGCCGGAACGCTACAAATGCAAGGACTTCGGCCGCACCTTCAACGCGTTGACCGGCACGCCGATGCCCCATCTACGCAAGCGGGAGAAGTGGCTGGTGTGCCCGGCTCTCGTTGACGGGTTGAGCCTCAGGAAAGCGGCGCTGTGTGTCGGTGTGCATCTGGAGACCTCGTTCCGCGGGCGACACGGTTTCCTGGCTGCCTCGAAGAAAGCCTAAGCCTCGGCCGTCACCGGCATTGTTGAGGCCGACGAGACCTTCATCTTGAAATCGGCGAAGGGATCGAAACGGCTTGTCGGTCGCGCGCTCAGGAAGCGTGGCTGCACCGCCAAGAAGAAGGGATTATCGACCGACGAGCACGACTGTATTCTCATCGTCCGCGACCGCAGCGGCGCGATCACGGACCATGTTCTGCGCGATCTCAAGGCCCGCTCGTTCGCGGCCCACCTGCTGCTGATCGTCGCTAAGGACGCCGTGCTCGTGAGTGATGGGCGCGATGCCTACGTTGCCTTCGCGCACGCCGAGGAATTCCTGCACATCCCAATCATCGCCAGTCGCGGCGAGCACGTCTACGAAGGGTTCCACATCCAGAACGTCAATAGCTACACCAGCCGTCTCGAGGGCTGAGTGGCCCGCTTCAACGGCGTCGCCTCACGATATCTGTCGAGCTACCTTGGATGGCGACGCGCCATAGACCGCCTCGGTGCTGAACTCACGCCCGAACGATACCTTCAGGCCGCTGTTCGATGCCCTTCAACATGAAGGCCGAACAGAGCCATTTTGACAAACACCTACGCGGCCTTCACCTGAGTTAACGCTGTTGCGGGCAAGGGCCGACCCAAATAATATCCTTGCGCTTGTTGACATCCGAGGTCGCGAACGATCGCCAATTGCTCAGCGGTCTCAATGCCCTCGGCG
>JANNRP010000331.1:0-10383 GCA_031401535.1 Hyphomicrobiaceae bacterium
CGCACGGGCTGACGCCAGCAATGGCCGCTCGGACGATAATGTGAAACCCACCAGGCGTTCAGATGCTGTTGCATCGGTCGCCAGAAGGTGCAACGCACTCGCACCATAGCCGAGGAGTGGACTGGCCTCAGCGATAGCCCCGATCATTGCCGCATCGTGTGCGCGCATTGATGCACGCTGTACTCCGTTCCATACGTTTCGCGGCTCTTGCACCGGTCCAAACGTTGAAAGCGCCGGTGATATCTCCAACGAATGGACTGGATTGCGCGCCACATGCGTAAAGGATCGCGGGGCTAGCGCGAGCAGCTTGAGCGCGACGCCTTTTGGAATTATAAGTCGGTCGCTATTCACGACCATTCCGGCCGCGCGGCAGCAGGCGGCGACGTCGGATTCCAACCGGCAGGCAATGCCCATATCTGCCAGCACCTGCAACGCTGCGGCCTCAATGCGCGTCAAATCCAGCCGTGGTATACCAACTGCCGGGGCGAGGCCGGTCTGGTGCGCGGGCGGCACGGGGCTGCGCCGTGTTCGCCCACCGCGCCGTCTAGGCGGTATCGGTGGTAGGTTGCCCGATTGCGTCTTGTCGTCTTGACTCACGTTTGCCGATCGCCCCAACTCATGGTCTCACGTCGAAAAGGTTGGCACGCCTGTCGGATCGAGACTAGTAGGCCCCTGCTGTAGACTGCAAGGCTTCGCGCTGCGACGACCACAAGGAATGCTCAATGGCTGACGGCGACGATATCATCCTGAACGATCTCGACAACGACGCCCTCGTGCTCCAGATGCATCAGGATCTCTACGACGGCCTGAAAGACGAAGTGGTCGACGGCGTCAACATTCTGCTAGGCCGTGGCTGGGCGCCCTACAAGGTACTGACAGAAAGCCTGGTCGAGGGGATGCGCATCGTCGGCATCGACTTCCGCGACGGGATTCTGTTCGTCCCGGAGGTTCTGCTCGCTGCCAATTCCATGAAGGCCGGAATGGCAATCCTGCGCCCGTTGCTGATCGCAAGCGGTGCGCCACGCCAGGGCCGCATCGTCATCGGGACAGTGAAAGGCGACATTCACGACATCGGCAAGAATCTGGTCGGCATGATGATGGAGGGGGCGGGCTTCGAGGTCTTCGACCTTGGCATAAACAACGGCGTTGAGAAGTATTTGGCGGCTATCGAGGAGCACAAGCCTGATATCATCGGCATGTCGGCACTCCTGACCACGACGATGCCTTATATGAAGGTTGTGATCGATACGCTGAAGGACAAGGGCATGCGCGACGACTACATCGTGATGGTCGGCGGCGCGCCTCTGAACGAGGACTTCGCCAAGGCGGTTGGCGCCGATGCCTACGGTCGTGATGCGGCCGTGACGGTCGAACTCGCCAAAGACTTGCTCAAGCGGAAGCATAACCAACGGACAAACGCTTGACGCAAACAACAAGACCTGAGCGCGCTCTTGTGATCGCCTGTGGCGCGCTAATCGTCGAGTTGCAAATCCTGATTGCACAGGCAGGCCGCCAAGATATCGACATCAAGGCGATCCCGGCGACGTGGCACAATCGGCCCGAGCGCATCGCTCCAGCCGTCGCCCGCCGCATTGCTTGGGCACGGCCACGCTACACCAAAATCTTTGTCGCCTATGCTGATTGCGGCACTGCTGGCGAACTTGATCGATTGTTGGACCGTGAAGGTATCGAGCGGCTTCCGGGGGCACATTGCTATGCGTTCTTCTCCGGCGTCGAGGCCTTCGCCGCTCGGGCAGATGAAGACATGCGCAGCTTCTTCCTCACCGACTTCCTGGTGCGGCATTTCCAGTCGCTGATCGTCCGCGGCCTTGGGATCGACCGCCACCCCGAACTGCTGCCGGTCTATTTCGGCAACTACGAGCGCATTGTCTATCTGTCACAGGTGCCGACACCGGAGTTGATAGAGAAAGCAAAAGCGGCAGCCGCAACACTTGGACTGGGCTTCGAACATCGCCAAGTAGGGTTCGGCGATCTGCAGCTGGCTCTTAATACCTGAATGAACAGGTGGATGCTCGACCGGCAATCCGTGCTATTTTTGCAGCGCAACATAGAATCACACCGAAAGACGGTGCATCATGCATACGTTCCTTGCGAACCCGGCCAGAGCGCTACTCATTGGCCTTGGCATTACGGCTGCCATTCTACTGCTATGGCTTACGATGGCTGGCGTCGATCCCCGCAGCTTGATATCGTTCCTGCTGCGCTGGACCCACGTGGTCGCCGCCATGCTCTGGGTCGGCATGATCTGGTTCGTCAATTTCATCCAGTTTACTGCCGTCCGCGATGCTGACGACGCTGGAAAAACAACACTCCACAAACTGATCATGCCGCGCGTGACGATGACCATGCGGCAGATGTCACACGTCGTTCTGATCAGTGGCATTTTACTGTTGATCACCAGCGGCTATTTGCTGGACCGGTTGCTGTTCTCATCCGCCGTCTATATCCCGCCGCTACGCAATTGGCTGCTTTGGGCCGGCACGATCGCAGGTTTTGCCATGTGGGCGTTCCTGCATTTCCAGATCTGGCCGAACCTGAAGATTGTGCTCGGCGACAGTGCATCGGACGCCAAGGCGAAAGCCCGTGACACAGCACTGATCTATGCCCGGATCAACCTGATCCTGGCGCTGCCGGTTACCTTTGTGATGGTTGCCGCCGCCCATCTCTACTGACGTGAGCGCCGATTCAGACCCAGCCCAGCCGACAGCCGTTGATGTGGTGCAGGTCGCCGCGCGCGCCTACGAGCGCGATCGCTACCTGTCAGCCTTGCTCGCGCCCGCGCACATCCGTGGGGACTTGATTGCACTCGCGGCCTTCGCCGGCGAAGTTGGCCGCGTCCCCGCATTCGTCAGCGAGCCGATGATGGGGCGGATTCGGTTGCAATGGTGGCGGGAAAGAATTGAAGCTGGAACGAGCAGTGGCCATCCCATTGCAACGGCGGCTTTGGCAGCAATCGAGCGCCACAACCTGCCCAAATCCCGATTCATCGATCTCATCGATGCCCATGACGACACACTCGACGACGCGCCATTCGCCGACGACGGAGCGCTCCATTCATACCTGCTGCGTACGCATGGCACCCTGTTTGTTTGCGAGGGACTAATTCGCGGTTTCACGATCGAACCGACACTGGCCCGTCACGCGGCACTAGCTTACGGACTTTCCCGTCACCTGTTGGAGCTGTTCGCCACGATATCACATGGTCGGCAATTCCTGCCCATGGACAGGCTTGCCAATGCTGGATTGTCCGCCGAGCGCGTGCAAAGCGATGAGCGTAAAACCCTAATTATGGAGCAGGTCGCAGCCGACGTAGCCAAGGATGCGCACCGATTTCTAGTTGCCGTCCGCTTGAGCGCTCGTACATTGTCCCGCGCGCAGCGCAGGGGTTTCCTGCCGCTTGCCCTCGTTGAGCCCTATTTACGACTATTTGAGCAACAAGGACTTCGACAGAATGGACTTGGCCAGGCTGCCGCCGCGGATATCGGCTCCTTGTCGCGCGTGATTCGGCTATGGTTCGCACATGCGACCGCACGGCTTTGAGTGAACAAAATCGAGATTGGATTGTTGTACTATGATGAGTTACCGCACCTGCCTATTGAGACGTGTAGCACTGGTCGTTTTGACCACCATTGCGCTCAGCGCTGCGGCGTCGACCATCTCAGTAGCTGAGCCCGCCATCGTCTGGCGTGTTGAAAATCCATTCCGTTTCTTTGCCGATCCAGCCGACACCGAGATGCACCGGGCGACCTTCGTCGACCTGACAGACGAAGAGCGTCGTTCCCCAGTACTGGCCGCCGAACGGGCACTCGCGCGCCGTCATTCGGATGGCTGGGCCAGCACCGTTGTCGGTAAGACCTGTTGGGACACCAAAAGCAACCGCCACACCTGCCCCGATGGTGAAGCCTACGTGAACCCCTCCAGCCACGCTGTTATTCTTGAGATGCGCGGGATCGAAGACGCGTCGTCCGTTGAATGCACATGGCTGACGGCGCCGCGCAGCAGCACCCAGACCCGCGGCAAGGCCATCGTTAAACTCTGTAGCGAGCCACTGACCATCGACGTTCCTTATCCAGGTGGCGCGACCGTCGCCGTCGAGGTTGGCGGACAACTGGTCTCGGAAGGCTCTGTAAAGGTCACCGATCTGCTCATCGTCGGCATGGGTGACAGCTTTGGATCGGGTGAGGGCAACCCTGACATCCCCGTACGGTTCTCTCGCGACCGCGCCGCCGACTATGGTGATGCCAAGAAGGACACGACCCTCGCCGGGTACCCTGCCCGCGTCGGCAGCTGGAGCCAGATTGGCGACAGCAAATTTATCGAGGAGAATGCGCGCTGGATCGATCAAGCCTGCCATCGTTCGCTGTATTCGCACCAGTTGCGGGCAGCGCTGCAGTTGAGCTTCGAAGATCCGCACCGTGCCGTCACGTTTGTCGGTGCATCATGCTCCGGTGCCGAAGTGACCACGGGCTTGTTCCTTCGCTACAAGGGCAACGAATGGGTGCCGAGCCCACCAGAGCTGTCGCAGATATCGGCCGTGGCAGAAGCCCAGTGCGGTCGCCGGGAAGCCCGGATGCAGGACCTGCCTGAGGCCTATCATATCAACGGTCGGATCCCGGACCTGCAAGGCGGCCTCGTGCTGCGCAAGTGCGAGCCGGAGCAGTCGCGGAAAATAGATCTGATCTTCGTTTCGATCGGTGGCAATGATATTGGTTTCGCTCGGCTCGTTGCCAACGCCGTGCTTGCAGACGAGTCGCTGTTGAAGAAGCTCGGTGGCTGGTTCGGCCAAGTGCACGGTCCGGAGGCAGCAAGCGGGCAACTCGCCCAGTTGGATGAGCGCTACAAATCGCTGAACCGGGCGATGCACAACATCCTGCATCTGCCATGGGACCAGAGCGACCGTGTGGTCCTGACCGCGTATCCTGGATTGGCAATCCTCGAAGATGGCAAGAGCGTTTGCCCGGATGGCCGTGCAGGACTCGATGTGGTGTCGGATTTCCAACTGAGCCAGGCCAAGGCCGCACTCAGCAGCGGCGTCGCCGAAAAACTTAACGGCATCATGCGGACGAGCGCCAAGGCCCATGGCTGGACGTTTGCGGAAGCACATCGCCGTGCATTCCTCGGTCGCGGCATCTGCGCTGGCTACAGCGCCAACGCGTTGTCATCGGCTGACGATCTGCGCCTGCCGCGCAAGGTCGGCGACAGTTGGGAACCTTACAATCCAGCCGACTACCAGCCCTACGCCTCGCGGCAGCGCTGGTTCCGCACGCCCAACGACGCGTTCCTGACCGGCCACTTCCACGTGTCGGCCTCGCTCGCCCAAAAAGTTTTGAAATTGCAGAGTTTCTCGTGGTTCCAGCTTCTGCTGGCATCGACCTATTCGGGCGCGTTCCACCCGACTGCTGAAGGGCATGCGGCTATTGCCGACAGTGTTGCCGAAAAGGCTCGTGGCGTGCTCGCCAAATATGGCCAGGGGCGGAGTTGAAAAGACCCGAGCCCCATCTACCCTGCTGCGACCGGTACCGTGGTCTCACCCAGCCAGATGCCGAGATCAACTAATGCGCGGCGGCTCATGGCGCGCTTCTTGGCAAACCCACGATCCTTGCCCTTGATCGGCTTACCAGCCGCGTCGTGCGTCGGCGGATCGAGCGGAGGTAGCAGGCCGTAGTTGATGTTCATCGGCTGGAAAGTCCCCTTGGGTCCGCCATCGATCACCTCGCCGCCGCTTATGTGGCCACCCGTGATGTGTCCGATCAGTGCGCCAAGCGCGGTCGTCGCCGGGGGTGACGCGATCCGTCGCCCGGTGACGTCGGCTGCCGCAAAGCGCCCGGCAAGCAACCCGATGGCGGCACTCTCGATATAACCTTCGACGCCGGTGATCTGGCCCGCAAATCGCAACCTGGGATCGGCGCGCAGGCGTAGTTCACCATCAAGCAGCCGCGGCGCATTCAGGAACGTGTTGCGATGCAAGCCACCCAGGCGCGCGAACTCGGCGTTCTCGAGTCCCGGGATCATACGAAACACCCGCACCTGCTCGGCGTGTTTCAGCTTGGTCTGGAATCCGACCATGTTCCACAGCGTGCCAAGCGCGTTGTCCTGGCGCAACTGCACCACGGCATGCGGCCGGCGGCCGTTGTTGTGCGGGTCGGAAAGGCCGACCGGCTTCATTGGCCCGAAACGCAACGTCTCCCGCCCGCGCTCGGCCATCACCTCAACAGGCAAGCAGCCGTCGAAATACGGCGTGTTGCCTTCCCACTCCTTGAACACGGTCTTTTCACCCGCAATCATCGCGTCGATGAAAGCCTCGTATTCGTCGCGTGACATCGGGCAGTTGAGATAGTCAGCGCCAGTGCCGCCGGGACCGGCTTTGTTGTAACGCGATTGCTTCCAGGCGCGGGTGAGATCGATCGAGTCATAGTAGATGACGGGCGCTATCGCGTCGAAGAATGCCAAAGCATCGGCTCCTGTAAGCTGCAGGATTGCAGCGCTCAACGCGGGCGACGTCAACGGCCCGGTGGCGACGATGACGTTGCGCCATTCGGGCGGCGGCAGGCCCGCGACCTCCGCGCGGTCGAGCGTGATCATCGGATGGGCGCCAATGCGTGCCGTCACTTCGGCTGAGAACGCGTCCCGGTCAACGGCGAGCGCGCCGCCTGCAGGTAACTTGTGCTTGTCGCCAGCCGCCATGATTAGCGAGTTGCAGCGCCGCAGTTCCTCGTGCAACAGCCCAACGGCGTTGTTCTCCCAGTCATCAGATCGAAACGAATTCGAGCAGACGAGTTCGGCCAATCCGTCGGTGTTGTGTGCCTCGGTCGAGCGAACGGGGCGCATTTCGTGCAGCAGGACCGGCACACCTGCATTGGCGATCTGCCAGGCGGCTTCCGAGCCGGCTAACCCGCCGCCAATGACATGAATGACTTCTGAGTTTTCCATAGCTGTGGACCGTATTGGAAAACTCCGGAGGCCTCAACGAGGCTTTGTTTGGTCGTTTGGGGCCGAATCGCGCAAACAGATAGTAGGAGCAGCTTCAACCGGCACTGGCGAACCGATGCGCCTATCGACATTTTACGGCGCAGCCCTTGCAGCCTTTATGGTTGCCGGCTGCACGTATGAGGGCTTCGGCACGGCCGAGAAGCACTTTGCCACGTTTTCAGTGCCGGAGCCGAAGGGTGCAACGGTGCATGTATGCCATGCCTATGGCTGCAAGATTCGCACTAAGTTCACGTTCCATGACAAGGACATCGCCGAGCTTGCCGCAATCATGAAGAAGTGGCGCACCAAAGCCGATACGGCGGAAGAGGAGCGGCGCGGCATTGCTTATGCAATTGGCTGGATGGAAACACGCATCGGCAACATTATCGGCACCAAGGACGATCGGCCCGGCATGGACTTTTCCGCCTCCGGTGACCCAACGCAACAGGATTGCGTGGATGAAGCAACCAACACCACGAGTTATCTGACCGCCCTGCAAAACAAGGGTCTGATCCGGCACCACACGGTTGCCGTGCCATTTGCGCGCGAGAACTACCTGCGCGGCGTTGCCGGATGGACGCACTGGACCGCCGTGCTCGTCGAGACCAAGGATAAGCAGCGCTGGGCAGTCGATAGCTGGATCTACGCCAACGGTGAGAACCCAGCGATCGTCAAGGCCGAGGAGTGGTACATCGCCGATCTCGACAGCTTGCCCAAGGCGATGCGGTAATAGGCGGTTGCGCGCGACGCGTCCGTACGGCGATAGTACGGCGATGACGCCATTCGAGACGTTGCTTCGCGACATTCGCTTTTGCCAGATTTGTACGGTGCATCTGCCGCATGGGCCAAGGCCGGTGGTGCAGGCGGATCCGTCAGCGCGCATTCTGATCGCAGGGCAGGCACCGGGTCGCAAGGTTCATGACACCGGCATACCGTTCAACGATCCGAGCGGCGACCGCTTGCGGCTGTGGCTCGGCGTCACGCGCGAGCAGTTCTACGATCCGGCATTGTTTGCCCTCGTACCGATGGGGTTCTGTTATCCGGGTTCGGGCCGAGGAGGCGACCTGCCACCCCGGCCAGAGTGTGCGCCGGCTTGGCGGGCGCCGCTTCTCGCTGCCTTGCCCAATATTCGGATGACGCTGGTGCTCGGTGCCTATGCGCAGGCGTGGCACCTGAAGGGCCGTCAAGCCGGATCCCTGACCGGGACAGTGCAGGCTTGGCGCGACTATTGGCCAACCGACCTGCTGCCGCTGCCGCACCCGCGCAACGTCCGCTGGTTCAAGACCAACCCCTGGTTCGAGACGGAGGTGATCCCGCATCTGCAAAAGCGCGTTCACACCCTCGTCGCTTAAGCCCTTCAATCGCACTTGGTTCCGGTCGGCTGTGTCCGCGACCTGAGCCTACCGGCGATTGTTGCTGCCGTCGTGTGACCAAGCTCGGCCGCACGCGTGTACCACTCAATTGCTTTGGCCGGTTCAGGCGCGCCACCGATGCCGTTGTCAAACACAGTCGCATAACAAAATGCACCGATACGGCTACCCGCACGCGCTGCCTTCTCGTAATAGCCACGTGCCTCTTGTGTGCTCACTGCGACACCCTGGCCCTTCTCATAGAGAATGCCAAGGTTGACCATCGCGGCAGCGCTGCCAAGGCTGACAGCCTTCTGATAGGCAACGCGCGCTGCTGCGTAGTCACGCGCCTTGTCGTAGGCGCGACCCAGTTGAAACACGTAGCGCCGCTGTGTCGGCTCCTCACGCGATGCAGCGGCGCAAGCAGCCACCGCCCTGCCGGCCTCCAGCACTGAAAATTCGACGCCACGACCGTCTCCATCATCGTCCCAGGATGCGCCCGCCAAGCGATCGCAATCGCCACCAGCCTGCAACGGGAGCGCGCGCGGGGTCGCTGGCGTCACGACCCGGGGCAATGCAGCGGCTACCTCGGTTGGAGCTGCGACATCACAGCGTTTGCGAATTTCCGACGCGCGGATGGTGCGAAAATTGGTGCGCTCAGTCGCCGTCAGCACGTCCTGGCGTGTTGTCTTACAACCCACATTACTGAATAGGGCCTGGGCACGCGGCGTCTCGAAGCAATAGCCGTGGCGATGGAACATCTCATTGCGGGCGACCCAAAGCTGATCGCAGTTCAAGCCCGCAACATCGCTATCGGACAATTCGACGCTCGCACTCTGCGCCAGCACCGGACGATGCGGGCCGCGCACGACGATCCCTGACCCAGGAGTGACTGGAGCCGCAGCAACAGCGACCACCTGTTTTGGTGTCAACTCGGCAACTTTGATGCGGGCAAGGGACGCGAACGCTCCTTGCGGGAACTGGGCCAGATATGCCTCGAATGCGGCCGGGTTAGTGGCATCCTTGATCGACGCCCAGAATGTCATCTCGACCGAGCTGCCGACTGTTGCACTTAGCGCCGGTGCAGCTGCAGGGCCGCTCTTGAACGCAAAGTTGCCGGTAATCGAACTGGATTCCCAAGGCGTCTGCGCACCCTTGGTGTCAGTCAGTACGTCGCGACGGGTCTGCTTGAACACCTCTTCGATCGACAGACCCGGGATCTGCATGGCGCGAGCGAGCGCCGCCGTATAGGGACTATTGCCCGCCGTACCGTCGCTAGCAACCATGCCGGGCGACGTCGCGTAGGCGAGATATGTGCCGCGCGGCGCATCGCTGCGAGCGAGGCCCCCTCCTCCCGACCGGACAGCACGCGGAAACGGGTTATTGCGGCACGCGTCGAGGATAATGATATTCACCGGATTACCGGGGCGTTCCATCGTTGCCGTGAACTCGTCGAGACTGATGCTCTCGATGCCAGCCTCGGTCTCGTCCTGAATGTTGGCTGACACCGGTACGATGTAGTTGCGATTGCCAACCTGAATGCCATGTCCGGCGTAGTAAAACAGGCCGACGGCATCGTTATCGCGCAGCTTGCGGCCGAACTCCAGCAGTCCGCGCTTCAGAGTATTCTGGTCGGCATCGAGAATGGTCTGCACGGTAAATCCGAGCCCGGCGAGCGTAGTGGCAATCAATTGCGCATCGCGTGCCGGATTCGCGAGCTTGCCGGTGTGCTGATAGGCACTGTTGCCGATGACCAGTGCGATACGTTTTTCTGACTGGGCATGCGCCGACGGATAAAACCCAGCCCAACCGAACCCGACAAGTAGCATGCACAGAATGGCTCGCATTGCTGATCCTCAATCCGATGAGACACATCCTGAAGCTACTCTATCGGCATGACGCAGCAAAGGCTGCCAGATTACACGACCAGAGCCCGATGCCCCACGTCTGTTCACGTGGCAGCATAGTCCGATATTGCTGCCCCAGCCCACCTTGGAGATTGTCATGAACGTCCGGAACTTTTGCCTATCGCTGGTGACCGCGG
>JANNRP010000332.1:0-3016 GCA_031401535.1 Hyphomicrobiaceae bacterium
GTCATCGAAGGCCCGCTGATGGCCGGCATGAACGTGGTCGGCGATTTGTTTGGGCAGGGCAAGATGTTCCTGCCGCAGGTCGTCAAATCGGCGCGCGTCATGAAGCAGGCGGTGGCCTATCTACAGCCGTTCCTGGAAGCCGAGAAACTCGCGTCGGGTCTGGCGTCCAAGCCGGCGGCGGGTAAAGTCATTATGGCGACCGTCAAGGGCGACGTGCACGACATCGGCAAGAACATCGTCGGCGTCGTGCTCCAGTGCAACAACTATGAGGTGATCGACCTTGGCGTCATGGTTCCAGCTGCCAAGATACTGGAAGCGGCCAAGCGCGAGCAGGCCGATATCATTGGGCTGTCTGGATTGATCACGCCGTCGCTCGACGAGATGTGTTTTGTGGCCGCCGAGATGGAACGTCAGGGCTTCAACGTGCCGCTGCTGATCGGCGGGGCGACGACCAGCCGCGTACACACGGCGGTGAAAATATCGCCCAATTATACAAAGGGTCAGACCATCTACGTTACGGATGCCAGCCGCGCCGTGGGCGTCGTGTCAAAGTTGTTGTCGGACACCGACAAGGCCGCCTACGTCGCCGACATCAAGGCCGAGTATGTCAAAACCCGCGAAGGCTACCTGCGCGGCGAAGCCAACAAGACACGGCTGCCGTTGGCGGCGGCCCGTGCCAACCGGATGAAGATCGATTGGACCGGCTACACGCCACCGAAGCCGACATTTACCGGCACGCGCATTTTCAAGAACTTCAACCTTGCCGAACTCGTGCCCTATATTGACTGGTCGCCGTTCTTCTCGACCTGGGAGTTGGCTGGCCGCTATCCGGCGATCCTCAGCGACAACAAGGTCGGCGTGGAAGCGAAAAAGCTGTTCGCCGATGCGCAGGACATTTTGAAGCGCATGGTCAAAGAGAAATGGCTGACGGCCAACGCCGTGGTCGGCTTCTGGCCAGCGAATGCGAGCGGTGACGATATCCGCTTGTTCACGGACGACACGCGGAAGGCCGAGTTGGCAACGCTGTTCACGTTGCGCCAGCAAATCTCCCGTGAAAACCGGGGCCCGAGCGGTAAAATGCGACCCCACACCGCGCTCGCCGATTTCGTGGCGCCGGTCGACAGCAAGCTGCCGGATTACGTCGGTGGATTTGCTGTGACGACCGGCATCGGCGAAGAAGCAGCGCTCGACCGTCACTTCAAGATCACCGATGATTACGGGCGCATTATGATGAAAGCGCTGGCCGATCGATTGGCCGAGGCGTTTGCCGAGCGGATGCACGCGATCGTCCGGACCGAGCTTTGGGGGTATGCCAAGGTTGAGCGTCTGACGCCTGAACAATTAATCCTGGAGGAATATCAAGGCATTCGGCCGGCCCCGGGTTATCCGGCTCAGCCCGACCATACCGAGAAAGCGACGCTATGGTCGCTGATGGATGTCGAGAAGGCGGCTGGCATCACGCTGACCGAGAGCTACGCGATGTGGCCAGGGTCTGCCGTGTCAGGCTTGTATTTCTCGCACCCCGAAAGCCACTACTTTGGTGTTGGGCGCATTGAGCGCGATCAGGTCGAGGATTATGCTCGCCGCAAGGGGTGGGGAATAGCCGAATGTGAGCGCTGGCTGGCACCGGTGCTCAACTATGATCCGGTGGCATTGGCGGCTGATCAAGCGGCTTGAGTCTTAGGGCCATGTTTGAAAATGAAAAGGCGCGGGGAGCGACCCCGCGCCTTGTTCAGTTTTGATTGATATCCAGTGCAATGCGCCGTTGGAGGATGGGTCAGACCATGCCGAAGACGATTGCAGCGAGGAATCCGAATGACACGATTGCGGCCAGCATGTTCAGGCTCGCTTTCAGTTCCATCGATACCTCCTTGACCGTTTGACCGGCTGTTAACACGCGCAGCCTGAGCCACGCCAATAGTCAAATATAGGTGTTTTGCCCGAATGGCTACAAGAGGTAAAACATTGTGCGTCGCAATATAAATGCGTTAGTAACACAGCCAATTAACGCCAAAATTGTGATATTTTCAGAACACTCAAGTGTTGTTTGTGGACAACATAGTTTTGTAAGGCAATATTCTCTGATCATTTTCTAGTTTAAGTGACAGCAGGTTATCGCTGTTGCTGTCTCAATATGATCGTTATTGTTGTGCGGACCAATATTATAAATGAAATATATCGAATATTTAGTATTCCCTACAGTGGCGTGCCCTTGTTGCGTTCGCCGTGGCCGCCTTCAAACTGCTTGATCTTGTCCTGGAATTTTTTGACCATCCGCTCGAGATAAGACAGCGCCTTGTCGACGTCTTCCTCGGAGGGCAGTGAGAACCCACCGCCGGGCCGCTCAGCGCGTTTGTCGTCTTGGCCGTCCTTCTTGTCGCCCAGACCGATCAGGTCTTCGAGCCGCTTGATCTCGGCCCGCAAGTCTTTGTTGTCTGTCTCGAGCTTTGCCACCTGCGCTTTGAGGGCGGCGCTGGCGTCGCTCATTAGCTCGCATGCCCAGTCCGCACCTTTCGACTTGCAGATCGACATGGCGCCGGTTTCGCTATCGAGGCGTGCCATTCCACCATCAACCGGAATCATGGAGTAACGACCTCCCGGTAACAGCTGTTTGTCCGGCGTTGATTGTGCGATCGCCCCGGCGGCCGCAAGGGCGACCGCCAACGCCGCAAAACCAGTTACGTACAAGGATTTCTTGGCGGGCATGGCAGCCTCCATTGGCACGATTCGAGACGCAAAAACCGACGATCATCCGTGGCCTAATGGCAAATATTGGCCCTGCAATGACAACGGGGCAAGGGCCAACGCCACGTCACTGAAAGTGATTCGTTGTGCATCAAGGTGGCTAAAAGCGCTGCAAATCCCGTCGTAGAGCCCCTGAATCGTGGGTTTAACCGAACATTTACTGGCCGTTGCGAGCCTCGAATTCCAAGAGGGTCTTTTGATCGTGCCGCGTAGTCGAAGATCGCCACTCACGCTGACCGGCAAACGCGGTGGAATGCCCACCCCTTCGCGC
>JANNRP010000333.1:0-10692 GCA_031401535.1 Hyphomicrobiaceae bacterium
GGCGCAGTTGCCGCACTGCACAATTTGTACTACGACTTTTGGGGTCGGTCTCGACATCCGCCCCGTCTGCCAAGGGATTTCCCGCATGAGTGACACCTCCGCATCGACGCCCAAATCGGCGACCCTCGTGCTTGGCGACAAGCAGACGCACATGCCGGTGCGCTCGGGTTCGATCGGGCCGGACGTGATCGACATCGGCAAGGTCTACGCCAACACCGGCCATTTCACCTACGATCCTGGCTTTACCTCGACCGCCAACTGTTCGTCGAAGATCACCTTCATCGACGGCGAGGCCGGCGTGCTGCTCTATCGCGGCTACCCGATCGAGCAACTGGCCGAGCATGCGAGCCACATCGAGGTCTGCTACCTGCTGCTGCACGGCGAGTTGCCGAATGCCAAGCAGTTGGCCGATTTCCGCGGCATCGTCACGCGCCACACCATGGTGCACGAGCAGATGACGCGGTTTTTCTCGGGCTTCCGCCGCGACGCCCATCCGATGGCGATCATGTGCGGCTCGGTCGGCGCGCTGTCGGCATTCTACCACGACTCGACCGATATCTCCGACCCGAAGCAGCGCATGATCGCGTCGCACCGCATGATCGCGAAGATGCCGACGCTGGCCGCCATGGCCTACAAGTATTCGATCGGCCAGCCGTTCATCTATCCGCGCAACGACCTCGACTACACCGCGAACTTCCTGCAGATGTGCTTCGCGGTGCCGTGCGAGCCCTACGTGGTCGATCCCGTGGTTGCCCGCGCCCTCGATCGCATCTTCATCCTGCATGCCGATCACGAGCAGAACGCCTCGACCTCGACGGTGAGGCTCGCCGGCTCGTCGGGCGCCAATCCGTTCGCGTGCATCGCGGCTGGCATCGCCTGCCTGTGGGGACCAGCGCACGGCGGCGCCAATGAGGCTGCCCTCAACATGCTGGCCGAGATCGGCGACAAAAAGAACATCCCGGCGTTCGTGGCGCGCGCCAAGGACAAGACGTCCGGCCAGCGCCTGATGGGCTTCGGGCACCGCGTCTACAAGAACTATGATCCGCGCGCCAAGGCGATGCAGAAGACCTGTCACGAGGTGCTGGCCAAGCTCGGCATCAACGATCCGTTGCTGGAAGTGGCGATGGAGCTCGAGCATATCGCGCTCAACGATCCGTTCTTCATCGAGAAGAAGCTGTATCCGAACGTCGACTTCTATTCGGGCATCGTGCTGCGCGCATTGGGCTTCCCGACGTCGATGTTCACGGTGCTGTTCTCGGTCGCGCGCACGGTCGGCTGGATCGCGCAGTGGAGCGAGATGATCGAGGATCCGGAACAGAAGATCGGCCGCCCGCGCCAGCTCTACGTCGGATCGCCGAAGCGCGATTATCCGGCGATCGGAACGCGGGCGGGGTAGGCCAGACTTTACACGCCCAGATGCTGCTGCATCAGCGCCGAGTCGGCAGTCAGCGCAGATGGCCTGCCCTCAAACACGATTTGTCCTTTGACAATAATGACGATGCGATCCGAGATCTGCGTGACGGCGGCCACCGTCTTGTCGACGACGAGCGTGGCGATCCCGGTCTCGCGAATGAGCCCGATAGTCCGCCAGATTTCATCACGGATCAATGGCGCCAACCCTTCCGTCGCCTCGTCGAGGATCAACATGCGCGGATTGGAGACGAGCGCACGCGCGATGGCCAGCATCTGCTGCTCACCGCCCGATAGTTGATCACCGCGATTGGAGAGGCGCTGGCCAATACGTGGAAACAGATCGAGCACGCGGGCTTTGGTCCAGTCCATCGAGCCCGTCGGTCCTGGACGCGCGGCGATCTCGATGTTCTCTGCGACCGACAGACTGGCAAAGATGCCCCGGCCTTCTGGCACGTAAGCAATGCCGGCCGCAGCAATTCTGTGCGTCGGCCAAACTGTGACGTCGGTACTGTCGATCAACACGCGGCCACGGCTCGGCCGAACCAAGCCCATCATGGTGCGGATCAGCGTGGTCTTGCCCATACCGTTACGACCCATCAGGCCGACGGTTTCGCCGGGGCGGATCGCCAAGGTGATGCCGCGCAGGATTTCAGCCTGTCCATAGGCTGTGTGCAGGTCCTCGCAGGCAAACACTGGTGCCGCACTGGGCGTACCGCGCATCACGCGTGCCCCCCGAGGTAGGCATTCTGCACGGCAGCGTTAGCACGAATGGCGGCAGGAGTTCCTGACGCCAGAACCTGGCCATCGACCATCACCGTCATCGTATCGGCGACCTGGAACACGAAATCCATATCATGCTCGATCAACAAAATTGCATGTTCGGTGGCGAGGCGCCGCAACAATTGCGCGATCCGCTCGCCCTCCTCCGGCCCCATGCCAGCGAGCGGTTCGTCGAGCAGGATGACCTTTGGGCTGGACGCCAGCGCCATCGCGATCTCAAGCTGACGTTGACCACCGTGCGACAGGGTTCCGGCCTCGCAATGTTCAACCCATTCGAGGCCAACGCGCTTCAATGCCGCGCGCGAGGCGTCGACCAGAGTGGTCGCTTTGGCAGCCGGTGCAAACCATCCGCCCTTGGTCGGCGCGACGGCTTGCGCCGCCAGTCGCACGTTCTCCAGAACGGTGAGCGGCTTGAAGATATTGGTGCGCTGGAACGAGCGGCTGATGCCGCGATGCGCCCGGGTGTGGGCCGGCTCTTTGGTGACGTCATTACCGGTCAACATGATGCGGCCTGCGGTCGGCATGATTTCACCGGCCAGCAGATTGACGAGCGTTGACTTGCCGGCACCGTTCGGCCCGATCACAGCGTGCAACTCGCCAGCGTGGAGGCTGATCGAGACGTCGCGCACGGCGGCAAGGCCACCGAAGTTGCGGCCCAGACCCTCGGTTGCGAGTAAAGGACGAGCGTCAGTCATCGGCAAGCCTCGCCGATGGGGAGATACCTTGATGCAAATCGTGCTGCTGCGATGGACCGATTTCTGGCAACCTTGCCGACCAGAGCCTGATCCCCATGATCCCCTTCGGCAACAGCAGCACGACTGCGAGAATGACCAGTCCTTCCACCAGCAGCTTACGTTCTGTGATCAGTTGCGCCACCTCGCCGAGCCCGGTGAATGCAAGCGCACCAACAATTGGCCCAGCCAGCGAGCCGAGCCCGCCCATCAGGATCATCAACAGCGCTTCCGCCGACCGATGCCAGCCAACCAGCTCCGGATTGACGAACGCGCGGTGCAGCGCCCAGGCGTGGCCGGCAACCCCCGCCAGCATTCCTGCAATCACGAAGGCCGCCAGTTTATACCGGTAGGTATTGAAACCGAGCGCCTGCATCCGATGTTCGTTGACGCGGATGCCGGTCAGCACACGCCCGAACAGCGTGCGCAGCAGCCATGCGAGGCCCAGATACATCAACACGAGTTGAACAAGGGTTACGTAATAAATGGCAATCGGCCGTTCGCGGCGCGTGAGCGTCAGATCAAAGCCGAACAGCCCCAGCACAGGCCGGGTCAGGAACGCACCATCAGTGCCGCCACCGATCTTGGTGTCGTGGAATACGAAGAACACCATCTGCCCGAACGCGAGCGTCACCATTAGGAAGAAGAAGCCTTTGGTCTTGAGTGATAGCGATCCGATCAGTAGTGCGGCAATCCCGGTGACCGCCACAGCAGCAGGCAGGGTCAACGCAATCGAAATGCCGGCGTTCTCGGGGCTGATCAGATATACCGTATACGCGGCCAACCCGTAGAACGCGCCGTGGCCGAGGCTGACGAGACCGGTGCAGCCGACCAGCAACTGCAGGCTGAGTGCCAACATGGCGGCGATCAACGCCGTCGAGCCGAGTTCGACATAGTAGGATGAGGCGAACAGAGGCAGCGCCGCGAGTGTCGACGCACCCAACGCCAACGCAAGCCAGGCTGACTTGCTGGTGGGCACCATCAGCGCTGCTCCCGACCGAACAGACCCTGTGGCCGCCATAGCAGCACGAGCGCCATCAAAACGTAAATCGCGAGACCTGCAACCTTCGGCAGATAGGCTTTGCCCAACGTATCGACGAGCCCAATCAGCAGCGCCGACCAGAAGGCGCCCGTCACCGAGCCCAGACCGCCGATGACAACGACGACGAACGAGATGATGAGAAAGCCGTCACCCATGTTGGGATACACGGAATAAAGTGGCGCTGCGAGCACGCCAGCCGTCAACGCCAATGCAGTGCCGACCGCAAATACCGTGGTGTGGATGCGCCGCGCATCGAGGCCCAGAATATCGACCATCTCAGGCTTCTCGGCTGCAGCGCGGATGTTGGCACCGAACCGGGTGCGTTCGATCCAGTAGTAGAGAGCAGCCGCCAAGGCTAAGCACACTCCGATTACAGCAAAGCGGTAGGCCGAGTAACTGAAGCCCGCGGTGATTGGAATTGAGAAATCAAGCGCGGTCGGGATCGGCACCGAATGAAAATCGTTGCCGACGACCAGTGAGCGACCCTCCTCGGCGAGCAGGATCAGCGCGAAGGTCAGCAGCACCTGATCGAGGTGCTCGCGCTTGTAGAAACGTTGGAACAGCCCTCGCTCCAGCACCGCGCCCAACAGTAGACCGCCGATGATGCCAGCTGGCAGGGCAACCCATAGCGAACCTGTCGCCTTGGCGACAAGAAACGCTGCGTAGGCGCCGATCATGAACAGCGAGCCGTGCGCCAGATTGATGACGCCCATGACACCGAAGATCAGCGTCAGCCCGCTCGCGATGAGGAATAGCAGCAGGCCGTACTGCAAGCCATTGAGCACTTGGGCAAAGAAGCTGGAGAGGATCATGTGGCGTTCGTGAGCGGTGAGTGGTCAATCGTGAGATCGGGATTTCGCATCATCGCACGAGTACTGTTCCACTCACCACTTCACAACCGACACATTCAACTCATCGGGCTTATGCCATCTTGCAGCCGGTGCCGGGGTCAGCCAGCTGTTCCGCCGCGATTCCCACCACCTTATTCTCGCCGTTCGTAACCTTGCGCAAATAGATATTCTGCACGACGTTGTGGTCCTTGGACATTGTGACCGGACCGCGTGGGCTATCGATCTTGGCGCTCTCCAACGCCGCGTAGAGCGCCTTTTCGTCCTCGATCTTGCCCTTCACCGCTTCGAGGCCGATGGCGAGCAACTGAGCCGCGTCATAGCCTTGTACCGCGTAGACGTCGGCGTCGCGGCCGGCCTTGTCCTTGAATGCCTTGCGGAACGCTGCATTTTTGGGATTGTCGATGCCGTCGCCATAGTGCAGAGCGGTCTCGATGCCCTCGGCGGCAGCACCCTGTGCGGCCAGCGTGCCTTCGGTCAGGAAGCCTGATCCACAGAGTGGCACCTTGATCCCGGCAGCCTTGTACTCCTTGACGAACTGCACGGCGGCGCCGCCTGCGAAGAACGAGCCGACGACATCGACACCAAGACCTTCGATCTGGGCCAGCAGTGGTTGAAAATTGGTTTCAGGAAATTTGAGGGTCAGCGAAGTGACCAGTTGTCCGCCGCCCTTTTCAAGGCCTTGCTTGAAGCCCTCACCCGACTCCTGACCAGCGGCATAGTCCCAGGTGATCCAGACGGCTTTCTTGATACCGCGCTTGCCAAGAACGAGACCCATGCCATGGGCAGGCTGCCAGTTCGAGAATGAGGTTCGGAACACATTGCGGGCGCAAAGTGCGCCGGTCACGGCACCATTGCCGGCGTTCGGCACAATGGTGAGCGTGCCGCTTTCCTTGACCACCTTGTGGATACCCATCTGCACGCCGGAATGGACGGTGCCGATCAACACATCGACCTGATCGCGTTTGACGAGGCGGTCGGCGTTCTGCGGCGCATTCTCGGGCTTCGACTCGTCATCGAGCTTGATAAGCTGGATCTCGCGGCCACCGAGCTTGCCGCCCTTTTCCGCAATCAGCAGTTCGACGGCGGTGGTGATGTTCTCGCCTAACTTGGCGAACGTGCCGGAGTAGGGAAGCATCAGGCCGACCTTGAGCGGTTTCGCCTGGGCGATGGCCCAGCCCGTTGGAACTGCGGTCGCGAGCCCCAGCGTTGCTGATCCTTTGAGCATGCCTCGACGTGAAACGCGATGTGATGTCGTCATCAGTCCTGTCTCTCCCATGAGAATGCGATGTCAAAACGCGCCGCCGATTGAGGCTGTTCGCAATGTTTTGTGGAACGAGTGTAGACGACCTCGCGCTCTTGTTCCAAGCAGGAAGGTGAGGCGCTCACTAAGACTTGCGTTCACTATCGGCCCTTGAAGTCAGGCTTGCGCTTTTCGTTAAACGAGCGAATGCCCTCGATGCGGTCTTTGGTGCCAACCGTTCGATTATAGGCCTCGATCTCGTAGGAATAGCCGTTTGAACGGTCTAGGTCGGTCGACTTGTCCATCGATTTTTTGGCTTGCCGCACGGCGATCGGCGCGTTTGACGCAATGCGCATGGCGGTCGCTATCACCTGCGCCATGAGTTCATCGCCGGGCACAACACGATTGGCGAGCCCCCACTCCAGCGCCTCGGCAGCCGTAAAGGGCTGTCCCGATAGGATCAGTTCCTTGGCACGCCGGACGCCGACCGCACGCGGCAAATTCTGGGTACCCATGGCGCCGGGAATGATGCCGAGTGCTACTTCGGTCTGGGCAAAGCGGGCGTGCGCGGCCGCAAAAATGAAGTCGCAGGCCAGCGATAGTTCACAGCCGCCGGCAAAGGCCGCGCCGTTCACAGCGGCTATGATTGGTATCGGGCAGTCCAGCATAGCGCGGATCGTCTGCTCGACGATGGCGTGCTGTCGCCGCCACGTGGCGTCCGACATGCCGTTGCGTTCCTTGAGGTCGGCGCCGGCGCAGAATGCTTTGTCGCCCGCACCCGTCAAGATCAGGCAGCGGGCTGCATCCGGTTCGATGTAGAACTGGGCGAAGCAATCACGCAACTCCTCCATCATCGTCGTATTCATCGCATTCATCGCCGCTGGACGATTCATCGTAACCATCCAGACATGCGGTGCGGGCTCGGAGAGCTGCAGCGTCTCGAATGTGGTCTTCATCGTCGCCTCCCGAAAGCGCAGATCAGCCCGCGAACAGCTCCTTGTTGCCGCTGCCCCGGTGGAATGGCAAGTATGCGTCAAGGAACGGTTCGCAGATATACCGGAGGCGTAGGGGACCAATGCTGCTTGGATGCATCGCGGATGATCTTACCGGGGCGACAGACCTTGCGCTGATGCTTACCCGCGCTGGTATGCGCACCGTGCAGGTGATGGGCGTGCCGGGCCCGGACGCTCAGTTCGACGGATTTGATGCCGTTGTGGTGGCGCTCAAATCGCGCACCAATGCACCAACCGAGGCGGTGGCGTGGTCGCTGGCTGCCGCCGATGTTCTGCTGGCGCACGGCGCACGGCAATTGTTCTTCAAATACTGTTCAACATTCGACTCAACGTCGGCGGGTAATATCGGGCCAGTGGGGGAGGCGCTGTTGGCCAAGGTGGGCGCTAGCGTGGCGCTGGCATGCCCGGCGTTCCCGGCCAATAAGCGCACCGTGTTTCACGGCAACCTGTTTGTCGGCGATCTGGCGCTGGCCGATAGCCCGATGAAGGATCACCCGCTGACGCCGATGCGCGACTCGAACCTGGTGCGCGTGCTACAAAGTCAAACGTTGCTTCCGGTCGGGCTAATACCGTTCGCGGTGGTCGATCAAGGCTCTCCGGCGATTGCCACAGCCTTCGATGCAGCGGCCAAAGACGGCAATCGTTTCGTGATCGTCGATGCCATTTTCGACCGGCACTTGGTCGACATCGGTAAGGCCGCCGCCGCGCATAAACTGATTACCGGCGGGTCGGGCGTCGCCATGGGCTTACCCGCCAACTTCATAGATCAAGGCTTGATGAAACCGGCCGCCGTGACAAATGCCTTGAAGGCACCGAAGGGTCGCCAACTCATCATTTCCGGGAGCTGCTCAGCGGCAACGCGGGGGCAGGTGAAGGCCGCAATCGTAGCCGGCATCCCGGCGTTCGAGGTCGATGCGCGGGCCGTTGCCGCCAACAAGATCGGCGCTGACGATCTCGTCGCGTGGGCACAGAAACAACCCGCAGACAAGCCCGTGCTGATCTATTCGAGTGCTGACCCCGCTCGCGTTACCGAAATCCAAACGGAGTTCGGGCGCGAACAATCCGGTGCCATGGTCGAGCATTTGTTTGCTGCCGCGGCGACGTTACTCGCGGCCAAGGGTTTCACGCGCATTATCGTCGCTGGTGGTGAAACGTCCGGCGCGGTAGTTGCGGCCCTTGGCGTTAATGCCATCGAGATTGGCCCCGAGATTGCACCCGGGGTGCCCTGGACCGTCAGTCTGGCGGGTCGCCCCTTGGCGCTTGCCTTGAAGTCCGGCAATTTCGGCCAGCCGGATTTCTTTCTGAAGGCCTGGAATCTACTCGACTAAGTGGCGCACTTTCCGATTGCAGCACAAAAATAACAACTCAACGAGGAGACATCCCATGAACAACATCGACCTGAAGGGCCGGATCGCGGTCGTAACCGGCGGCGCGCAGGGCTTTGGCCGTGCCGTCACCGAACGCTTTGTTGCATCGGGCGCCAAAGTCGCAATCTGGGATATGGACAAGGCGCTTGCGGAAAAAACTGCCAAGGAAATTGGCGACGCGACCCGGGTATTTGCCTGCGACGTGTCGGATTTGAGCTCGGTGGAAGCGGCGCGCGATGCCACGCTCAAGGCGTTCGGCAAAATCGACATTCTGGTCAACAACGCCGGTATCGCTGGCGCCAACGCCACCACTTGGGACACCAAGGTCGAGGAATGGCGCAAGGTCATGCGCATCAACCTCGATGGACCGTTCATTTGCGCCAAGGCCGTAGTGCCGAACATGATCAAGAACGGTTACGGACGGATCGTCAATGTCGCCTCAATCGCCGGCAAGGAAGGCAACCCGAACGCCGCCCACTATTCAGCATCGAAGGCGGGCGTGATCGCGCTCACCAAGTCGCTCGGCAAGGAATTGGCGGCCTACGATATCGCCGTCAATGCGGTGACGCCTGCTGCCGCCAAAACAGCGATATTCGACCAGATCACACAGCAGCATATCGACTTCATGCTGTCGAAAATCCCGCGCAATCGCTTTGTCACCGTCCAGGAGATGGCGTCGATGGTTGCGTGGATGGCGTCCGCCGACAACTCGTTTACGACGGGCGCCGTGTTCGACCTGTCCGGTGGCCGCGCAACGTATTGATTGGGGGTGGTGGAACGCGGTTGCGCGAATGCCGTCTCAAGCTGGCGGCGGTGATTGCCGGATCGCATAAAGGTGGTCGAGCGGGCCGTTGCCGTGACCGACGCCTTGCTCACGCCCAGCATTGAGGCCATGCCAAACGTAGGTCTTGGCTCGCTCGACCGCCTCTTGTAGTGGCACGCCCAATGCGATCAGGGCTGCGATCGCCGCGGATAACGTGCAGCCGGTGCCGTGCGTTGCGGTCGTCGCCACGCGCGGGCGTGCGAACGACGTGACCCGGCCATCCGACAGAAGCACGTCGGTTGCCGTGTCGCCTGTTCCGTGCCCGCCCTTCAGCAGCACAGCGCGGCAGCCAAACGCCATCAGCGCCTGCGCTTGCGCGCCCATGTCATCGACGGTGACCGCTGGTCGCGTATCGAGCAACCGTGCCGCCTCGGCGAGATTTGGGGTGACGAGCGCGGCGCACGGCATAAGCCGGTGGCGGACGGCATCGATCGCGTCTGGATCGAGCAGCGCATCGCCGCTAGTTGCAATCATCACCGGGTCGACGATGACGGGCAGATCGGAGACTGCGTCGAGCCGCTCTGCCACCGCCGTCACGATGGCACTAGTGGCGAGCATCCCGGTCTTAATGGCGCGCACGTCGAGATCGGACAAGACCGCATCGATCTGCGCCAGCACGAATGCTGGCGGCACAGCATGGACCGCGTGGACGCCACGGGTGTTTTGCGCAGTCAATGCGGTCAATACCGAAGCACCATAGACCGCGAACGCCGAGAACGTCTTCAGGTCAGCTTGAATGCCGGCGCCGCCGGAACTGTCTGAACCAGCGATTGTGAGCGCGATCCGCGTCATCGGCATTGCCCCTGGCGCTACTTTGGCAACGTACGCTTCATGATATCGGTTTGCAGCGATTTGGCCGTGAACCACTCTTCAATCGAGGCCATTCCCGGGAATGTCTCCAGCATCCACTGGCCCAACCCCTGAAGACTGAACCAAGGAAACACATTCAGAATCGCAATTCCGGTCAGGACCAGCACGATCCCCATTAGCTTTTCGACGACGCCCAGATGCCGTTTGAAGCGCTGCATGAACGACAGAAATGGGCGGATTGCGATCGCAGCCAGCACAAACGGGACGCCAAGTCCGAGGGAATAGGCAGCAAGCAGTCGCGCACCTGCTCCGGCGCTGCCTTCGTTCGCCGCCACTGCAAGCACGGTTGCCAGCACCGGACCGACACACGGCGTCCAACCGAAGGCGAACGCGAGGCCGATGACGTACGCGCCGATGTAGCTGACGCCCTGCATGTTGGTGTGATAGCGCGCCTCGGAATACAGCAGCGGAATCCGCAGCACCCCAAGGAAATGGAGGCCAAACACGATGATCACAATACCGGCGGCGATTGACAGCTGGCTCTTGTAGACCTGGATCAAACCGCCAAACACCGAGGCCCCTGCGCCGAGGCCGACAAACACGGTTGAAAAGCCCGCGACAA
>JANNRP010000334.1:0-11838 GCA_031401535.1 Hyphomicrobiaceae bacterium
GATCGGGCCAATATTTCACTCGCTGCAGTCACGTCGCGCACCTCGATTACACTGCGGACCTGGGAACGCGGCGTTGGGCTTACGCAGGCATGCGGATCGGCAGCCTGCGCAGGTGCCGTACTCGGTGCCAAGACCAATCGGACCGAGCGCAAAGTCACGGTCAATGTGCCCGGCGGACCGTTGTTGATCGAGTGGACCGCCGCCAACCGAATATTGATGACCGGTCCGGCAACCGACGAATATGCGGGTGCATTTGACGTTGCGACTGCCTCTACCCGGCGGTTGAGCTGAGCGATGTCCGAGCCAACGATCATCAGTATGGGCTGTCGCCTGAACGCCTACGAGGCGGAGATCGTGCGCCGTCATGCCGCTGATGCCCAACTCGATCATACCGTGATCGTCAATACATGCGCGGTGACGGCTGAATCGGTGCGCCAAGCAACACAGACCATTCGTCGATTACGTCGCGATCAGCCGACCGCCCGCATCATTGTCACCGGTTGTGCCGCCCAGATCGAGCCTGAGCGGTTCGCGGCCATGGCGGAGGTCGATCACGTTATCGGTAACGCCGAGAAACTGAGCGCGACGACGTTTGCCCAGTTGGCCATTGGCGACAGCGAACGCGTGCGCGTCAATGACATCATGAGCGTGCGTGAAACCGCGCCGCAATACATCGACGGCTATGCATCGAAGGCACGGGCGATCGTGCAGGTACAGAATGGCTGCGATCATCGCTGTACATTCTGCATCATTCCGTTTGCGCGTGGCCCATCACGATCCGTGCCCGCGGGCGAGGTGGTATCGCAGATCCGGCGTCTGGTTGAGACCGGCTATATGGAAGTCGTTTTGACGGGGGTCGACATTTCCTCCTATGGGCCCGATCTGCCCGGCGAAATGACGCTGGGACGGCTGGTTCAGATGATCCTGAAGCATGTTCCCGACCTGAAGCGGCTACGATTATCGTCGATCGATCAGGTGGAGATCGATGCGGCGTTATTGACGGCGATCGCGGACGAGCCGCGCTTGATGCCGCATCTGCATTTGTCGATGCAGGCTGGCGACGATATGATCCTGAAGCGCATGAAGCGGCGGCACCTTTCCGCTGATGCCGTGCGATTTTGCCAGGAAGCCCGCAGACTACGTCCAGATGTGGTGTTCGGCGCCGACCTTATCGCAGGATTCCCTACCGAGACGGACGCCATGTTCGCCAATTCGTTGCGCATCGTCGACGATTGCGACCTGACCTATCTGCACGTCTTCCCTTATTCTCCCCGCACCGGCACACCGGCCGCATTGATGCCGCAAGTGGATAAAGCCACGGCGAAGGCGCGCGCGGCGCGGCTGCGCGCCAAGGGAGATGACATGTTGCAACGCCATCTGAACCGTCACGTTGGAACAACAGTCAACGTGCTGATGGAGTTGGGTGGCACCGGCCGAACGCCACAATTCACCGAAGTCGAGGGCGTTGGCGTCAGTCATGCCATGGCCGGTACTTTCGTCACTGCGCGAATAACGGGGTGCAACAATCGGCGGCTACAAGCGGCCATTGCGGCATGAATACCGATAAGAAAAAAGCTGGCTTTATCGGTCGCCTGTTTGGTCGTTCAGAGTCGGTTGCGCCTGCATCGGAGGTCGTCACCTCGATCGACGCCGCTGCCAATGTTCCACCTGCTCCGCCGACGCCTGCCATCGTTGAGGCACCCACTGAGAAAAAAAGCTGGTTCGCTCGCCTGACATCTGGTCTGGCGAAAACCTCCGCGAAACTGACGGACGGCATTACCAGCGTCTTTACCAAGCGCAAACTCGACGCCGACACGCTGGAAGAACTCGAAGACCTCTTGATCCAGGCCGATCTTGGGGTCGAGACGGCCGCGCGAATCACAAAAGCACTTGCCATCGGACGCCACGACAAGACGATCTCTCCCGATGAAGTTCGCGCGGTATTAGCCGCCGAGGTGGAGAAAGTTCTGCTGCCTGTTGCCATTCCGCTTGTCATCGACGCCGACCGAAAGCCACACGTTCTGCTTGTGGTCGGCGTAAACGGCGGCGGCAAAACGACAACCATTGGCAAACTCGCCTCACAATACCGATCCGAGGGCAAACGCGTCATTCTTGCAGCCGGCGATACGTTCCGTGCAGCCGCCATCGATCAACTCAAGGTGTGGGGCGAGCGGACCGGCGCGGAGGTTATTTCCGGCAGCGTCGGTTCCGACGCGTCCGGCCTGGCCTACGACGCCCTGAAACAGGCCCAGGCAGATGCAGCCGATGTTCTGATCCTCGATACGGCTGGCCGCCTGCAGAATAAGCAAGCCTTGATGGACGAACTGGAGAAGGTCATCCGCGTCATTCGCAAGCTCGAGCCGACGGCACCACACTCGGTGCTCCTCGTTCTCGATGCGACGACGGGGCAAAATGCCCTAGGACAAGTCGAGGTGTTTCGCGAGCGCGCGGGCGTGACAGGCCTCGTTATGACAAAATTGGACGGTACCGCTCGCGGTGGAATTTTGGTAGCAATTGCCGCCAAATACGGTCTCCCAGTACATGCAATTGGGGTGGGAGAGGGAATCGACGATCTGCAGAGCTTCGACGCGGCGGAGTTTGCACGAGCAATTGCTGCAGCCTGACGCATTGGCTCATGGGCGACGGGCTAAGGTTCGATGGGGTAGTACGACAGGGGCGGACGACTGAGACGCGACACCTGGACAAGCTCAGATCGACTGAGCGCCAGGCCGACAGGGGACACGTGGCGACGATGGGTTGGATTAAGCGGTATTACCCCTTCAACGCCGAGCAGTCGGTGAACATCCTGAGTGAGTTTGGCCCGCTCGTTACGATGTTCGTTGTCAATGCGGCAGGCGGCATCAAGGCCGGGACTTGGGCGCTGCTGATCTCGACCGTGATCGCCATGGGCGTGATGCGCACCGTTCTCGGGCGCCTGCCTGTGTTCCCGATCATTGCGTCGAGTGTCACACTAGCCTTTGGCGCACTGACAATCCTCACGGGCGACCCGATGTGGGTGAAAATCAAAGTCTCGATCTTTAACGCCCTGTTTGCGGGCTTCCTTTTCGGCGGATTGTGGGCGACGAGCCCGGTCATGGGTCGGCCGGCCTGGAAAGCAGTGACGGCTGTAACGGCGGCGGTTTTGATCGCCCAGTATCCTTACGTCGATCTCACGCGCGGCCTGCCACCACTCAGCGATTCCACTAATCCGTTGACGAGCAACCTGCTCTGTCTCGCAGCAATGGTGTTGGGGTTCGGTCTCGGTGGCACCATATTCAAGAAGAACTTTTTCGGCCACGTTTTCGAAAAGACGTTCCGTTTCACCCAGGAAGGTTGGGATCGATTTACGTATAGCTTCGCGTGGTTTTTCGTTCTGACGGCAGTGCTGAACGAGGCGGTGCGCCAGGTGTTCGTCGATACGCGGACCTATGACGTGCTTGGCTACGCTTTGAATGGCACCAGCGTTTGGATCCTGTTCAAGATCGCAATCATTATGCCACTGTCGGGACTATACGCTTGGTTCCTGACGCGGCTGATGCAGAAGTATAGGGTCATCGACGTGGTGGCGCCGCCGCCCCCCGTGAAAGTACAACCTCAGAGAGTGGTTTGACCGCCTCGCAGGCGGCTCTCCACCCCGTTGCTCCATCGATGAAAGGCTCCCTCGCCCATGGCAGATGCAACGGACGTCAAACAGCCCGACAGCGCCGACCAGCCACCGCAGCAGCTTCTCAAGATGCTGATGGAACTAGGCCCATTGGTCGTGTTCTTCGTCATCAATGCGGTCACTAAGGATATTCTCCTTGGCACGGCCGTGTTCATGGTGACGACCGCGATCTCGCTGGTGGCGTCGCGCTTCGTATTCGGCCACATACCCATGATGCCGTTGATTTCAGGCGTCTTTGTACTCATTTTCGGCGGCCTGACCGTTTGGCTGCAGGACGCATTGTTCATTAAGTTGAAGCCGACGATAGTCAACACGCTGTTCGCGGCGATTTTACTGAGCGGGCTCTATTTCAAGCAATTCTATTTGCGATACATTCTCGGCCATGTGTTCAAATTAACCGATGACGGGTGGCAGATCCTGACCATCCGCTGGGCGCTGTTCTTTCTCGTCCTCGCCGGACTCAATGAAATCGTCTGGCGCAATTTTTCCGAGCAGACCTGGATCGCCTTCAAAATTATGGGCGTCATCCCCCTCACGATCATTTTTGGCATTGCGCAGATGGGGCTTCTGCGCAAACACGCAGCAACCGAGGCCTAAACGGTCCCGTGGGCTGCGAGCGCCATCAATGCCATGGCAGCCATGCCTAGATCCTCGACCAGCGTGATTGTCGACATCGGCAAGTTCAGCACTGTGCCGAGGCAGGCGCAGCGGATCGTCCGGCGCTGCCGCAAAGCGTCGAGCACGCCAAGGCTGCCGAACAGCATGAGCGCGACGGTGGCTGTATTCGTCGCAATGGGCGCTACGCGGAACAGAAAGGCGAGGCCAAGTACCAATTCGACAAAGGGATAGATCAAGCCCCACGGGTGCCAGCGCTTGGCCAACAGATCGTAACCGGAATAGGCATCGGCAAAGCCCCGTATATCGAGCAGTTTAAAAAATGAGAACACTAGGAAGAAGCCTGCCATGAAGTTCGCCATCCAGGTCTGCCACGAGATGGCGCGTGATCCAGCGACTGTCACGCCGGCAAACGAGCAGACGGCGATATACCCGACGATCAGGAATAATGGATAGTATGGAGCAATACCCGTCGTAACAGCAGGCGCCGCTGCAAGGGGGTCCGCAGGTGTAACTGCGGCAACCTCAGGTGCAAGCCGGAATGACCCTGCGGTTGCCAATGCGTTTTCGACCATCGCGCGGCTCGGTGTCACGGCACTTGCCATTACGGCTTGTGGCGGCGTGAGTGTCACCGTAACACCCGCATCGAGCGCGCTTAAAGCCGCTGTAACTCGCTTCACACACGCGCCGCAGTGCATGCCCTCGATTGGATAAACCGTCGTCATGGACCGCTTCTCCCGAAAATCAATAATCTCTATTGATTTATACCCCGTAGGGGTATTGGTCAAGGTTGGAAGTGTGTCGCTTCAACGGCGTTGCAGCCGCAGAGCGTGGACCCTCAAGCTGCTGAAAACGAAGGGCACTCGCGCCAGAATACGCGAGCGAGCCTGTCCACCTGTTCGGGGTTGCCGGTTGTCAGCAGCCGGATGATCGGCACTGTCCGCTCAACCGCGAAGCGCGGGTGCCGCAAAAGGTAATCCTCAAGGCTATCGGCGACGATCTCGGGTTGCGACAGAATGCGGGTTCCCGAGGCAAGGTGCCGACGAAACAGATGCTCGACCAGCGGGAAGTGCGTGCAGCCAAGAATGGCGCGATCCAGCGTCGAACGCTTCATCTCGGCGCGCAAGGCGTCGACATCAGCCGCTACCAGCCCCTCCAATTCTGCTTCGGGCGCGCCATCCTCAATGGCGCCGGCAAGGGCCGTGCAAGCGCGCTGGAAGACCCGGACCTTAGGACAGCGCTTGGCAATTTCCTCGGGGTAGACGGTTGAAGAGATCGTGCGCGCGGTGCCGAAGATCGCGATCGTGTCGGTGTTGTTTTTTTGCGGATACTGCGGCGTCGTAATGGCCCACGGTGTCTGAGTTGCAGCCTCGACGGTGGGGGCAACGATGCCCAGGATGCGAGCATCGGCCCAGGCCGATCCGGGCAGCCAGTCGCGTTGGAGGCGGCGCGCGGCCACGGCGGTGGCGGTGTTGCATCCGAGCAATGCAAGGCTGCAGCCTTGGCCGAACAAGTATGCGACACCCGCCCTAGTCAACGCCACGATATCTTCGGAGGAGCGATTGCCGTACGGCACATGAGCCTGATCGCCGAGATAGGTAAAATCAATGTGCGGAAAACGAGCAATCAATGCGCGCAGCACCGTGAGACCGCCCAGACCCGAATCAAAAACGCCAATCATCTATTTGCCCTTTGCGGGTAATCCGTTGCGGCCACTAGGAAAACCAATCGGCCATCACCATAGCGTTATCAGGACTGACGCAGCACGACGAACCACCTATATTCCCCAACGATGAATGGACCCCGAACAACACTGCAGCGCGCCAGCGGCGAGATCCGTGATTGGCTATTGGACCGTGCTGTCTATATCCCCGACCTTGGTCAGGCGCTGGCCGAACTCTGCGAACGCATCGTTGCGGCCGGTGTTCCGCTGGCACGCGCAACAACTGCCGTGCAACTGCTCAACGCCAATAGCAATGGCGTTGGTCGTGAATGGCGCCGCGGTGAGGCGATGATCGAGCGCATCTTTCCGTATGGACCGGAGTCAGATCGTGGCTACGAACGAAGCCCATTCGCCGAGGCGCAGCGCACCAATCGGTGGGTCGAGCTGCTGGTCGCCGAAACGCCGACCGATGCCTACGGCGTCATGCATGAACTGAAAGTCGGCGGCTATACCCATTATATCTGCATTCCGCTGGTGTTTTCAAACGGCCGCCGTCGTAACGGCGTGACATTCGCCACCAAAGAGCCCGCCGGCTTCACGTCCGCACACTTCGAATTGTTCCGGTCGATCATCCCGGCCATGCGGGCGGTCATGGAAATTCGTGCTGGCGAGCGCATTCTAAATGAGATCCTGCAAACCTACGTGGGCGGCGACCCGCATGAGCGCATTCTTGCCGGCGACGTACATCGTGGCAAAGTCACGCGCATCAAGTCGGCCATTTTGTTCAGCGATCTGCGCCGTTACACCGAGATGTCCATGAACCTCGCCGAGGAGGACATCGCCGATCTGCTGAACCGCTACTTCGACTGCGTCGTGCCAGAGGTGGAGGCGCGAGGTGGCGAGGTTTTGAAATTCATCGGTGACGGCATTCTTGCCATGTTCCAGGAACGCGACAACGACGGTCTGCGCGTCTGCCGGGCAGCACTAGATGCCGCGACATCCGCATTGGCAGCGATCGCCAAGGCCAACTCGTTCGGTTCTTTACCAGCACCGCTCGAGGCTGGCATCGCCTTGCACTACGGTCAGGCGGTGTACGGCAATGTCGGGTCAGGCGAGCGCCTCGATTTCACGGTAATCGGACGCGACGTCAACATCGCCAACCGCATCACACGTCTTAACGGGAGCCTCAGTTGTCCGATCCTGATGTCGGAAGCGTTCGCGCGACAGATCCCGGCGGAAACCAAGGATTTGGGCGACTTCACGTTGAAGGGCGTGCCCGGAACGCATACACTGTTCGCGCCGGCCTGAGTGCCGATGCCAGAGGATGCCACGCCTATGCCAGACCCATCCCGCCTGCGCGTTTATCTGGCCGGACCAGAGGTTTTCCTCCCCTATCCGCTGGCGGCTGGCGCCGCCAAACAACGCTTATGCGACCTGCATGGCTTTGAGGGTGTCTTCCCCCTTGACGCAAGCCTCGATCTCTCCGGTTTGACGAAACTCGAAGCCGCCCGCCGAATTGCGCTCGCCAACGAAGCGTTGATGCGGTCGGCAGACGCGCTGATTGCGAACCTGACACCGTTTCGCGGTGCATCGATGGACGCGGGAACCGCGTTTGAGGTTGGTTTCATGCGGGCGCTAGGACGACCCGTCCTGGGTTACACCAACGCGAGCACCGATTATAGTGCCCGGGCGCGCGCGGCGCGCGTCGCTGGGCTTAGCGTCCACGACTGCGACCGGCCCGATATCCAGATCGAGGATTTTGACCTCGCCGAGAACCTGATGATCGAGATCGCTATTGTCGAAAGCGGCAGCACGGTCATCCGTCGCGACATCGGCGGCGCCGACCGTATGGCGTCCCATGACGGGTTCAGCGACTGTTTGGTCGCACTGCGCCGCATGTTGTCGTCGATTGCATGATCTGCTTTATCCGATACTTGCCGCCCAGTGCGTCGCCACAATCGAGGATGTGACCATGACCGCTGCTACCACCCAAGCGTTGATTACACGCTACTATGCGGCGTTCAATGCTGGCGATACAGAAGGTATGCTCGCCTGCGTCGCCGACGACGTGGCGCACGACACCAACCAAGGTGAACGGCGCATGGGTAAAGAGCGCTTCCACGCATTTTGCGGCCGCATGTCGCATCACTACAAGGAGCAGCTCAACGACATCGTCGTCATGGTGACGTCTGACGGTAGCCGCGCTAGTGCAGAATTCAACGTGCATGGCCAATATTTGGTGACAGAGACCGGACTCCCGGACGCCAAAGGTCAGGTTTATCGGCTACCGGCCGGCACTTTCTTCGCCATCAGGGACGGCAAGATTGCGCGTGTGACAACCTACTACAATCTGACCGAGTGGATCGTCCAAGTCTCAGCCGACCCATAACGAGCCTTGTCGTGACAATCACTGTAGAACCACTCACTGGACTGGCATTGGCGCAAGCTTTACCAGCCTTGGCTCAACTCCGTATTACCGTGTTCGGTGATTGGCCCTATCTCTACGAAGGTACGCTAGACTACGAGCAGGGCTACCTCGAACGGTTCGGGCAGGCGAAATCAGCGGTTGTCGTGGCGGCCCGCGACGGCGATAAAATCGTCGGTGTGGCGACCGCTAGTCCGCTACGCGAGCATACCGAGCGTTTTGCCGGACTGTTCCACGAGCACGGCTTTGATCCCGACCGCATATTCTATTTTGGTGAGTCGGTCTTGCTTCCAGGCTATCGTGGTCGCGGCATCGGCCATGCGTTCTTCACACATCGGGAGGCCCATGCGCGTCAGGCGGGAGCATTCACCCACACATCATTTTGCGGAGTGATCCGACCGACCGACCATCCGGCACGCCCGCTGTCCTATGCGCCACTTGACGCTTTCTGGCAGAAGCGAGGATACATCAAACAACCGGACATGCTCGGCAGTTATAGCTGGAGGGATATCGGCACGCCTGACGAGACCGAAAAGCCGATGCAGTTCTGGGTGAGGCCGCTGTGAGACCTGACCATCCACCGGCGTTACTGGATCGCCTGACCATAGCCAGCGCTCAATACCCAATCGGTGCGCCGCGATCTTTCGATGATTGGGCCGAAAACGTCTCACAATGGGTAGCTGATGGTGCGGCGACGGGAGCAGATTTGCTGGTTTTTCCCGAGTACGGTGCGATCGAGCTTGCGGCAACTTGCGGCGCGGCCGTGTCAGGTGATCTGCGGGCGACGCTTGCCGCCGTCGCCGACCTCGCAGAGCCTATGCAGACAACGTTTGCAGTCCTCGCCCATCGGCACGGAATACATATTCTGGCGCCAAGCGGTCCGGCACGGCCGTCGACCGGACATGGCGGTTTCGTCAATTCGGCGCGGCTGATAACGCCAGCGGGCCGCGTTGGGACGCAGGACAAACTGATCATGACGCCGTTCGAGCAGAGTTGGGGGGTACAGCCGGGTACGGCCCTGCGGGTGTTTGACACCGTGTTAGGCCGCATTGGCGTGGCGATCTGTTACGATAGCGAGTTTCCGTTATTGGTGCGCGCGCAGGCAGAAGCTGGCGCCGACCTGATCCTGATCCCTTCGTGTACCGAGCGCGTCGCCGGATGGTCACGAGTACGAACGGCGGCGCTGGCGCGAGCCCTCGAAAGCCAGATTGCCACAGTCACGTCGCCAACAGTGGGCACGGCGCTATGGTCACCGGTGGTCGATCACAATACGGGCGCGGCGGGAATATTTACCCCAGCGGACGCCACCATTGCGGAAACCGGCGTGCTCGCAGAAGGCGGTCTGAACGAGTCTGGTTGGGTATCTGCCACAATCGACCTTGCAGCGCTGCGGCAATTGCGTGACAGCGGTGAAATGCGCAATCGTTCCGACTGGTCGCGGCAGCCCGGAGCTCAGTCGTTAACGCTTCAATGCGACGTAGTTGATCTCAAAACCGTCTGATTACCGATCATCACAGTGCGGCATACTGTCCTCTGTTGACACCAACGGCACCGAAAACGCCCGCAAACCGTAAGTTATTCGATACAGTGCTGATCAGCGTACAGCAATTTACTGCCATCAGGCGGCAATCCAAAATTGCTGGAGAGCCCTACACTTACACGTGTCGACACAAAATCGACCGAAAGGTTTGAGTGTCTGACACTACGCACTTAGGCGATAGTTGGTCGTGTCCGTGCTATTGCCGATATTGGCGGTTCAGTTGGTGGTTGGTCTTTTCCGTGCCACCGACTGTTAATCCGCTTTGCTTTCACAGTGCCATCATCACTTCAACGACTACGTGACGTTGACCCGGACTTCCAGCGCTTGGCTGCCACGCTCGATCGGTACTGCCTCCGCGGACATTGCGGTGCGTGCCATCATCGGCGGACGGCCTGGCTGAGTTGACATGTCCTCCGATATGGTAATTACACGACCGAGTTCGCCACCGGCTGCCTCTGCGAACAGCTTGGCGCGACGCTCCGCGTTCGCCATTGCAAGTTTTCTTGCTGCGTCCTTCAATGCGTCGGCGGTACTGACCTGAAAATCGATCCCGCTGATTTGGTTGGCACCGAGCGTAACTGCCGCATCGAGAACCTGCCCGAGCTTATCCAGTTCCCGAACCACGATGCGCACCTGATTTTGCACCTGGTAGCCATTGATGGTTGCAGGTCGCCCGTCCTTATAGTTTTGATAGCGCGGCTGAACGTTGAATGCCGTCGTTTGAATGTCCTTGGCCGCAATGCCTGCGACTTTCAGACCATCGACCAGCTTAACCATGATTGCGGTGTTTGCCGATAGCGCCGCCCGCGCCGTCTCACCCTCTGCAACCACGCCCGTATTTATACCCGCCAGATCCGGCACGGCGCTAACGCTGCCAGCGGCCGATACGCTGACGGTGCGCTCGGTCCTCGTTTCCTGGGCAAGGCTCATGCTGGCGGTTCCTATTTGAAACAGGGCCGCGACAAAGGCAAACAGAGCGAAAGCTGCAAACGGCCCGGCAGTCGTGCGCATGGTGTAGATCCACGGGTTACTCAATGAGCATCACCAGCATCATGGCAATTCGGCAATTCTAGGATGCTCAGTCGCTACAGACCCCATCGACGGGTGAAAAAATATTGCTATAAGCGGTCCTCGTGCATCATGCTCGTGATGTGGCGGGGCCTGTAGCTCAACGGTTAGAGCTGACGGCTCATAACCGTCTGGTTGGGGGTTCGAGTCCCTCCGGGCCCACCAATATTATCAATGAGTTATTCATATTTTTGAGATTTTCGTTGGTTTCCGTGGCCCATTCGTGGCCCATACAAACTAGATTGGGGGCGTATGCCATTGCATAGGTTCGGGCCAATCCTTGAGTACGGCCCTCGGCACAGGCTGCATACGAGTCGCCGGGCGATCGATAGCAGCGGCGTATCAAGCGGCAGGCAGTGCGCTGTTGCCAGTGCGCCTGGCTCCACCTTTTGTTCGTGCCCACAGTCGTCGCACCGTAGCCATGCCCGCTGGTTGGTTTTCTGGAGATAGGCGAGGTGGACGTGCCGCCATGCGCCATCACGGGGCTCGATGTGCCAGCCATCGTCTTTGCTCACTGCAGCTTATCTTGTAACTTGACCAACTCAGCCTGAGCTTGGTCGGTCACTACCCAGCGATCACCGTCACGTTTGATAGGACCCTTGTCGATTAGGCTCTGAATGGTATCGGCGAACTCGTTAGGCGCCAATTTGATCGGGACTGCCGAGTCGGGGGCTGCGTGATCGCTATTGTCGTCGTCGCTGGTCATCGGGACCTCGGTGGGAAATATGCCTCTCTCATGGGAGCCAGGGTATCGAGATGGTCCTGATGATCCATGCGCCGCCGAAAGCCACCAGACCGGCGATCAAGACCGGCTTAAGCTGATTGATGATAGCCATGACAAGCCCCACCACAGCACCGAAAAC
>JANNRP010000335.1:0-3798 GCA_031401535.1 Hyphomicrobiaceae bacterium
GCGAACGCTGAAAAAGTAGGGCGATCACCGAACGAGTTGTCCTCTGCAGTCTCGCGGAATAGCTCATGGCGACCCTAGGTATGTTTCCGGCAGCACCGTTAGGCTGTGATATAAAGTTGGGATTCCCTGAAGGGATTGCGGCACCGCGTGGGTGGCGGAGCGGTAGAGTGCAGGAGTTGGCGCAACGTGACTGAATTAACTAGCCTGCAACGTCAATTCTGCATGGTGCCATGTTGCGGTTGCCTGTGTGTCGCGCCGTCGGATGCTCGCCGTTTTCGCCGCATCGCCCGGATCGTGCGAAAAGCACGTAAAGCAGGGTACGTCTGGATGCGCCGCGGCAAGCGGAAAAGGCCGTCTTAGACCGCGGCTCTGACTGGTGGAACATTAGAACGCTGCGGGAGTCGATGTACCAGAGGCTTACAGGACATCTGCTAAGTCGGCGACAGCGTGCGATGGTGGGTCGCTTGACCGGTTTGTTGGGCGCAATGCCTCGGCGGCAATAATTAACGTCAGTCAACTATGGTGAACGGCAATTCCCCCCAGCGTCTTATGGCCCAGTGTTCATCATGATGATACGTCGTCCTCTCGAATTGTTTGACACACGGCGGGTTCGGTTAGCGGCTTTGGCCGTCGGCGCCATCGTGCCGTTTTCCGCATTCATCGCCTACCAAATTATGGATTATCGCGAGCGGCTCACCAAAGATGCGCTGCAGCAGGCAATTCACTTCGCCCGCCTGGGCGCCGACAGCTTCGAAGACACCATCGCCGAGGCACGCACGGTGCTCGAACTGGCGTCGCTTGTCCCTGTCGTGACTAATGGCCCGGCGGATGCCTGCCAATCCTTTCTGAGGTCGATCGAGCAGTCACGTGATTGGGCCAATGGAATATGGGTGGTTGGGGAAAATGGCCGCGTACGCTGCTCGACCATTGCCAATGGCACAGACCTCGATCTGTCCGATCGCGCCTCATACAAGCAGAGCGTCGCCGCCCCGTCCTTCAGAGTCAGCGATTTCTTTGTAAGTAAGCTTAGAAACCACCCGGCTGCCGTTGCAACTCTGCCCACATATAGCGTTACGACTGGCGAGCGGATGCTTCTGGCAATTACGTTGAACCTGACTTGGTTTCAACGCCTAGCCAAAAAAATCGGTCAACCATCAGGTGCGGCTGTTGTCTTACTGGATGGCAAAGGCGCTGTTCTTTCAAGCTTCCCGGGCGAGCAGGATCTTGTCGGGCGCAACCTCGCCAATCTCCCAGTGGTTCAAAAAATGCTTCAGGGGTCTGATGGGCAGTTCGAAGGCGCAAGCCTCGACGGCAAGCAAGCTCTTTGGGGTTACGTCACGCTCGCTGGAACAAACCTACGGCTGGCGGTCAACTTTGAGCGAAATGAAGTTCTCAAAACTGTAGACCGCGGAACAGTCCAGGCAATCGCCATGCTTGCCCTGATTGCACTGCTCGTCGGCGGACTGATTTGGCACGCCGGTGATAGAATCTTTGCAGCACCGCTGCGCAAGCTCGATGAGCTTTTGCAAGCAACGCTTGAAAACATGCACCAGGGCCTCATTGTCGTCGACGCGCAAGGCACGATAGCCATTTGCAATCGGCACGCCATGGACCTACTCGATCTGCCATCAAAGCTGATGTCCGCCCGGCCCAGGACTGAAGATGTTATTGCGTACCAAAGAAGTCAGGGAGAGTTCGCAAACCTTCCCGACAAAATCCAACACCGACTAGCACCACTTACGCAGGGTGAAACCACCAACACGTATGAGCGGGAACGCCCCAACGGAACAATCATAGAAGTTCGAACTGTGCCTTTTGCGGACGGCGGCGTCGTGCGCACGTACACCGATGTAACAGAGCGCCGCCGTGCGGAACGGCTACTGGTGGAAAGCAACGATCGATTGGCTGCAGCCAACGAAATGCTGGAAACGTTAGCCCACCAAGATGCGTTGACCGGCCTTGCCAACCGCCGTCAGCTCGACACCCAGATTGGCCGTGAATTCGGACGTGCGAGGCGAACGGGTTCCAGTGTTGCGCTGGTTATGATCGATGTCGACAATTTCAAGGCTTACAACGATCGCTATGGTCACCCCGCTGGAGATGATTGCCTTAGGGCCGTCGCCAAAGTGGTTCGAGAAAATGTAAAGCGACCCGCCGATCTCGCTGCCCGATATGGCGGCGAGGAAATTGCGATCTTGTTGCCAGATACCGACATGGCAGGGGCCAAGGCCGTCGCTGAACAAGTGCGAAAGGCAATCAACGGGCTCATGATCGAACATGGTGGTGGGCTCGAAGGCACGCTGACGATCAGTGCAGGAGTTTCAGCGTTGGTGCCGACCGGCGAACGCAAGCCCAGTGATTTGATCCGCAAGGCTGACCAGGCCCTCTACCAGGCCAAGAATACCGGTCGCAATCGTGTTGTCGTCGACGCCACAGTTGAACCAGAGACTATGGCTGCCTGACCCCTCAACGTGCGGTCGGAGCTTGCTCAATTCCAGGCTGCCCGACGATTGCTACATTGTTTTGACGTTGTGCTGATGCCTTTGGCCGATATCGTTGTGTCATCGGCGAGCTAGTCAGTGCGTTGACAGCGGCCGCAGCCGAGCACGTATAACGCCGCAGTGCCACCTGCCTAAGGATTCTGACCAGTAATGGCCGCACTCAGAGGTCGTCGTGAACTCCGCGTCGATCACGGCGACAGAGCGTCTTCAGCTAAACTGCCAGCCCTTGAGCGCCGTCATGACCGCGTTGCATTGCACCACCGTGAACGCACCGAGGTCCGCCATCAGCGCACTGAAATCCTTGTTCGTGATCGACTGTGTCCGCAATCCAAATCCCGCAAACGTTTGACCCCACATTAAGGCCGATCAAAGCCGCACTGTCTGGATGCAGCAACGACCTCAGTGGGATCAGCAACGTCTCAGTAGCGGCTCTCACAGGGGGGTCTATGACATACGTATTTTGTGTAATACTCCGCTAGCTGTGCAGCAATGTCGACCGACGGACAGCATGCTCCTGTCTTGCATCTCGGCTACTAGCCTCATACCGCCAAGCTTGCGGCCATCACCTGCGTATCCTGTGCCGTGCGAAAGCTGAAACACGTGGGGCTGTCACCGAACGCGTTGTCCTCTGCAGCCTCGCGGGTTTGCCGGTGACAAAGGCGTTCGATCTTCCCGCGAGTGAATTCCGAGCGCTGATTTGCTCAGCGAGCCACGTCCAGGCCCCGTCGGTATTCCTATTGCCGGTTCAGAGTGGTTCGCTGAACGATAACGGTGAAACGCTTTCTAAACACTCTCACCTTCGTCGAGTGTCAACATCCCGATCCGAATATGTCGCTGACTTGCCGATGCGATTAAAAAGTTTCGCGCCAGGAGAGGTCAGGACCGTCGATAATTCGATCCAGCTTTGCCGCGAACTGTCGATATGCCTACAGGCCGGAAGCAGAAATTGCGTGCTTCTCTGTCTGTACTGATCACATTTTCCAACATCATCGATGGCGATCCAATCTGGCACAACGGGTAACCATTGGCGGACGTTCTCTGTCTGTTAAAAACTCTCGACAACGTGCTGATCAGCAACCCAGTTGCGGCAATCAGGGCACTGTAGTGCGCCCGCTTGGGGCATTTGCAAAGTAGGCACACATATTGCGTTTTCGATATCCAGCAGCCGGTTAATTTTATGCCTGTGGCCGACCGGCTGCCCAATTTTGATCAGTGTGCCCTTTAAGCACCCTAGAAAGCGGGGTATTGTGGATTTGTACATCGACGCTACCGAGTTCCTCAACCTAGACAGCGTAAC
>JANNRP010000336.1:0-7195 GCA_031401535.1 Hyphomicrobiaceae bacterium
AACTGCGGCACCCATTCGATCTTGAATACTCTGGATGCGGCGACCTGCGCGCCCAGGGTGTAAAGCGCCAATGGCGTGAAGATCGACCCCAGGAACTGCAGCGGCTGGCCGATCACCGTCGGCATTTCGATTTCGAACCCACGCAGGCAAAGCCCCAGTACGACCGACGGTATCAACGGCGTCTCAAAGGCGGTTTTGAGTTTGGCAAGCCCACTGCCCTTTCCGGATGGCGCCAACAGCCAGACGCCAACGGTGCAGACCAGGATCGACATCAGCGCCGTCATCACCGACTGATAGATCAGATAGTCGGGTCCGAACGCCAATTGCGTCACCGGAATGCCGAAAAATCCAACATTGGCGTAAGCAGCGCCAAGCCCCATCATCGGTCCGAGCGTTGGTCGCTGGCGAAACAGCAGCGCCGTAAGCCAGCCGATCGGGATCAGCAGCAGGAACATCACAATGCCGAGATAGAACACGGGCCAGACAACGCTGATCGACTGTTTGCCGGTGGCCAGAAAGTGGATCAGGAAGCAGGGCATGACGACGTGCACCTGCACGCGATTGAGGGTGCCGATGTCGAGCTTCAATCGCCCCTGCAGTGCGTAGCCAAGCGCCACCAGCGTGATGATCGGCAGCGTGACCTTGGTCAGAATGTCGAGAAATAGCGCCATGGAGCCTTGGGGTAGTCGTGATCGAGACACTAAATCGCGCGACTCAAGCTGTTGCTCCGCGATATTGCTCGATTACTCTATCCTGCAAGGCCTGAATTTGAGCAAGACGGCAGCAGGCGTACCAGTCGTGCGCGGTGCGTACGGCGGATCGCCACAGTGCCGCGACGCCGTGTCAGTATCCACAAGCAGCGGCGGCTGCTAGGCCAGTCGTCGTAGTTTAGCGAGCCAAGACCCGCCATGTGCGATACAAAGGGTCCAGTCGGCAAGCCACGCCGAAGCGCATCGCGGCATGAAGGGCCAGCGGCCCAGCCCAGTGCCCTTCACGGTCCGCCAGATCAAGGATAAGCGCCATGCAGCCTGCCAATTTTTCCGCCACCACCGTGGCAGCCTCCCTCCAGGCGAGTTTCGCCAAGGCCTCCGGACACGCAAAGCCATATCAGCATTGGTTTGTCGAACACTGCCTACCCCCGGCCGCGCTTGAAGCCGCGACCACATTGCCGTTCGCAGCACCAGCACTTGGTGGCATTTCGGGGCGTCGCGAAGTTCACAATGCAACCCGCAAATACTTCGACGTCGAAAACCGCGCTGCCTTCCCGGTGGCCGACGCGATGGCGGACGCGCTGCAATCCGAGGCGATGACGCGCAACATTGCGGCGACGTTCGGCGCCAAGCTCGACGGCACCTACCTGCGGATCGAGTACGCGCAAGACATCGACGGTTTCTGGCTCGAACCGCACACCGATCTTGGCGTCAAGCTGTTCACATTCCTGTTGTATCTGTCGGAGGATCCAAGCCACGCCGTACTCGGTACCGATATCTACAATACCGACAAGTCACATTTCGGCCGCTCACCGTGGAAGCCGGGTGGCGCGATGATCTTTGTGCCGTCGAACATCACGTTCCACGGTTTCGAGCCGCGTAAAATCGAAGGCGTGCGCAAGTCGATCATCATCAACTACGTATCGAACGAGTGGAAGGCGCGCGAGCAACTGGCATTCCCGGATCGGCCCATCAAGCTTTGAGGACTGGTCAACATCAACGGCCGCTTTGCCGGGCGCAAGACAACGGGCGGTGGATGATATGTCCACCGCCCGCTTTGCATTCCGAACCGAACGATCGCGATCAGGTCTTCTGATTGCGATAGCGGATCATGTAGCTGTCCATGGTATAATCGGTGATCTGGTGCCACAGATAGCCGTCGTTCTGGAACGCCATGTAGCTGTCATAGAGCTTCTTGAACGCCGGATTCTTGGCGTTGATCTCAGCATAGAGTTCGTTGGCCGCTTTATAGCAGACGTCCATGATCTCGGGCGAGTAGGGCGTCAGCACGGCGCCTTGGCCGACGAGACGCTTCAAGGCCGGCGGATTGACGGCATCGTACTTCGCCATCACCCACAGTGTCGCTTCCTGGCAGGCGGTCTGCAGGGCGAGCTGATAGCTCTTCGGCAGCGCGTTGTACTTGTCGACGCTGGCGATGAAGTTGCTCGTCGAGTTCGATTCCCACCAGCCGGGATAGTGATAGAACTTGGCGACTTTGGCGAACCCTAGCTTCTCGTCGTCGTAGGGGCCGACCCACTCGGCCCCGTCGATGGTGCCTTTTTCCAGTGAAGGATAAATATCGCCTGCACCGATCTGCTGCGGCACGATGCCGACGCGCGACACGATTTTACCGGCAAAACCACCGAGCCGCATTTTCAGACCCTTGAGGTCGTCCGCGGTCTTCAGGGGCTTGCGGAACCAACCGCCCATCTGGCAGTTCGTGTTTCCGCCTGGGAAGGTGATCGTGTTGTAGGACTTGAGGAATTCGTTCATCAAATCATTGCCGCCGCCGTGGATCAACCACGCGTTCTGCATGCGGCTGTTCATGCCGAACGGCAACGCCGATCCGAACACAAAGGCGTCGTCCTTGCCGAAATAGTAGTACAAGGCAGTATGACCGCACTCGACCGTGTTGTTCTGCACAGCGTCGAGAACCTGCAGCGCACCAACGATTTCACCAGCGGCAAACGTCTGGATCTGGAATTTGCCGTCAGTCAGCTCGCCCGTCCGCTTGGCGATGAGTTCAGCACCGCCGTACAGCGTATCGAGTGACTTTGGCCAACTGGCCTGCAACCGCCATTTCACTTCGGGATTGGCCTGCGCAATTGCCGGTGAGGCAATCGCAGCCGCCGCCGCCGCGCCACCGACGCTTGCAGCCTTCAAAAATTTCCGTCTGTTAACTGTCGCCATAGTTAGGGTCGTCCTCCCAAGGTTGACACGATCTGTTGCTCATGCCGCTGCTCTATGCGGCCCTCAGATGAGGCCCGGCAGCTTCGACACAGATTTGATGCTAGTACGTGGATGCGTCATAGACCAGTACGCAATTGCGAAACCGGCATGGCAAAATCTGCCCAATTTTGTGGCGTTGTGACGTCGGGCTGAGACGTTGCGTCGACACTAAACTGGCAATCGCATCCGTCGTGCGGCGCGGACGATCGCGTCCACATTCATGCCATAGTGCGCGTAGAGTTCTGGGATCGAGCCCGATTGCCCGAAATGTTCAGGCCCCAGCGCTCGGACGCGGTGCCCCTGTACCGCGCCGATCCACGACAGTGTTTCAGGGTGCGCATCACATAGGGTGATGATTACAGCATCACGCGGCAGGGCGGAAAGCAGGCGCTCGACATGGGCAACCGATGATGTCAGGCCAACCTGCTCGTGCGCTCGTTGCGCTGGTCCCTGTTCGCGCGCTCGTTGCGCGCCATGCCATCCGGCCGATAACCGATCCGCGCTTGTGACGGCAAGCACACCGACACCCGCCCGATCCTCCGCCAGATAAGCTGCTGCCTCGATCGCCTCTGGCAGTACCGCGCCCATGGCAATAATGCACGTCGTCGTCGCCTTAGTCGGCTCGCGCAACCAGTAGCCGCCCTGGATGATGTCGTTGCGCAATGCGTCCGTCATCGTCCGCTGGACCTGCTCGACCGGTCGCGTCGACAGCCGCAGATAAACCGAGCCACCCTTCTCGTCGCGCGACCAGCCCTGGCCGTCATCAACGATGCCGCTGCGCTGTATGTAGTCAAAAGCCCAGTGCATGATGACACCAAGCTCGTCGACATAGGTTGGCTCGAACGACGCAAGGCCGTCCTGGGCGAGCCCGATCAACGGCGTCGCCAGCGACTGGTGCGCGCCACCTTCCGGCGCCAGGGTCAGACCCGATGGCGTTGCCACCACGATAAATCGCGCATCCTGGTAGCAGGCATAATTCAGCGCATCGAGGCCGCGCATGATGAAAGGATCGTAGAGCGTACCGATCGGAATCAGCCGCTCGCCGAACAGCGCGTGCGACAGACCGGCCGCACCCAATGTCAGAAACAGGTTCATCTCGGCGATGCCAAGCTCGATGTGCTGGCCCGAAGGGCTCATCTCCCACTTCTGCGGGCTCATCAGGCCGCGATCCTTGAACACGTCTTCGCGCGACGCCATCGAGAATAGGCCGCGTCGGTTGACCCATGGCCCAAGGTTCGTTGACACCGTCACGTCTGGCGACGTCGTAACGATGCGATCGGCCAATGGTCCGCCAGCCTTTGCAACTTCATCGAGGATTTTGCCGAAGCCGTTCTGGGTCGACATCAGCCCTTGCGTCGGAAGGACGTTTTGTTCACCGACGGGGATACGCGCGGCCTCGAACCGACGGCGGCCTTTGGCGCGGAACGGCACTGCCTGTAGGAAACGCTCGATCTCGGGTGCCGGCAGCGACAAGCCTGCATACGGCGCCCATTCGTCGCCCTGATTGATGCCCATTGCGTGACGAAACGTCTGCATCTGCGTTTTGGTCATCAGGCCCGAGTGATTGTCCTTGTGACCGGCAAACGGCAAGCCTGCGCCCTTGATCGTGTAGGCGATGAAGCAAACGGGTTGATCGTTCGGGACATCGGCAAACGTCTCGAGAATGGTCTCGAGGCAATGCCCGCCGAGGTTGGTCATCACGGCAAGCAGGTCGGCGTCGTTGTATCGGGCAACGAGATCGAGGGTCGTTGGCTCATGCGCCAGGTCTCGCGTGATCTGCGCGCGGAATGCGGCACCGCCCTGGAACACAAGCGCCGAATAGAGCTGGTTCGGACAATCGTCGATCCAGTGCCGCAGCGCTTCACCGCCGTCTTGCGCAAAGGCCGCCTGCATCAGGCGACCGTACTTCAGCAGAATGACTTTCCAGCCGAGGTTCTCGAACAGCCCGGCAACCTTCATGAACAGCCGATCGGACACCACCGAGTCGAGGCTCTGGCGATTGTAGTCGACCACCCACCACGTATTCGTCAGTCCGTGCTTCCAGTATTCGAGCAAGGCTTCATGAATGTTGCCCTCATCGATCTCGGCATCACCCATGAGCGAGACCATGCGCCCCTTGGGCCAATCCTTGGACCAGCCTTTCGCATGCACGTAGTCCTGGATCAGACTCTGGAATCCGGTCGCGGCCACGCCCAGGCCGACCGAGCCAGTCGAGAAATCGACGTCGTCCTTGTCCTTGGTGCGCGAGGGATAACTCTGCGCGCCGCCAAAGCCGCGAAAGTTCTTGAGCTTGTCCAGCGTCTGATGGCCAAGCAGATACTGGATCGCATGGAATACCGGGCTCGCGTGCGGCTTCACCGCCACCCGGTCCTCCGGGCGCAGAATGTGGAAATAAAGCGCGGTCATCAGTGTCGATAGCGACGCTGACGAGGCCTGATGCCCGCCGACCTTCAAGCCGTCAGTGCTTTCGCGCTCGTGATTGGCGTGGTGGATCATATATGACGACAGCCACAGCACCTTGCGTTCAAGCTCGCGCAGCATAACGAGCGTGCGGGTATTGTCGGCCGAGTTGTGCGAACCGTCCATTAGCGTGCGCCTCCCGGATTGGTCATGACGTCAAGTTCAAAGCCTTGGTCGCGCAGCTTTTCGACCACGTCATCCAGATGCGTCCGGTCGCGGGTCTCGATCACCACTTCTAGCAGAGTGCCTTTGGCTGGCAGGTCGGAGAACGTGCGCTGGTGCGAGACTTCGATGATGTTGGCGGCTGCGTCTCCAAGCAGGGTCGCGACCCGCGCCAGTTGCCCGGGCCGGTCTTGCAGATCAATCGTCAATTGCGACAGCCGCCCTTCGCGCGCCAGTTCACGCGTGAGCACTGACGCCAGCAGTCGCGTGTCGATGTTGCCGCCGCACAGCACTAGACCGACCTTCATGCCCTTGAACCGCGCCTTACCGGCAACCACAGCAGCCAGTCCGGCAGCGCCTGCGCCTTCCACCACCGTCTTTTCAATGTTGATCAGCAATGACAATGCATGTTCGATATCGGCTTCCGTTACCAACACCACGTCATCGACGTGCGTGCGGATCAGTTGCTCGGTGAGCGTACCTGGCGCTTTGACTGCAATGCCTTCGGCGAGCGTATCGCTGCGCATGGCAAGGGTCGTGCCCTTGATGCGATTGTACATGGCCGGCACCAGTTCGGCCTGGACGCCAACGATGCGGATCGACGGCTTGATCGCCTTTGCGGCAACCGCGATGCCGGAGATCAGGCCGCCACCACCGATCGGCACGACGAGACAATCGAGATCCGGCACGGCGCGCAACATTTCAAGCGCGATGGTGCCCTGACCGGCAATGATCAGCGCGTCATCAAACGGATGAATGAATGTCAGACCTTGTTCGACCGCCATATGCCGGGCGAACCTCGCTGAATCTTCCAGCGTTGCGCCTTCCACAATCACACGCGCATCATGACCTTTGGTATTTTCGACTTTTACCATCGGCGTGCCCTCCGGCATCACGATGGTGGCGGCGATCCCTAGGCGCTTCGCGTGATAGGCGACACCCTGTGCGTGATTGCCAGCCGACATGGCGATGACGCCGCCCACTCGTTGCTGGGCGGTCAGGTTCGACAGCTTGTTGAGCGCACCGCGCTCCTTGAAGGAGGCCGTGAACTGCAGGTTCTCGAATTTCAACCAGACTTCGCAACCGAGCATATCCGACAACGTGCGGCTGTGATCGAAATCGGTATCCAGCACTGCGCCTTTGATGACGCCTGCGGCGGCCTCCACATCCAGCAAGGTCACAGCCTGCTTCGACTTCTGCGTGGTGTTCTCAACCGACATAACCCGTCCTCGCGTCCTGATCGTAAAGATACATCACCAGCAGAAGCGATGTTTTGCGATTATTCTCAACTTCGCGAGTTAATTTGATAGTTTTTAGCGAATCAGTGCCGATCTGCATGGAACATTACCAAAATGAAGCTGGACGCCATCGATCGAAATATTCTGGCCTGCCTGCAAGACGACGGTCGCCTCACGGCCACCGATCTTGCCGCAAAAGTGGGATTGACCACCAGCCCTTGTCTGCGCCGGATCAGACTTCTGGAAGCGGCGGGTGTGATCCAAGGCTATGCGACCGTCATTGACCAGACAAAAGTTGGACTACCCGTCTCCGTGTTCGTATCGATCAAGTTGGAGCGGCAGCGCGAGGATGCCATGCAGCGGTTTGAGGTGGCCATTGGGCGTTGGCCGGAGGTC
>JANNRP010000337.1:0-2966 GCA_031401535.1 Hyphomicrobiaceae bacterium
CTCATTGGCGCACCGAACCTGCTCGTGACCGAACAACAACTGCAGCAGACTAACGACAAGCTCATCCTGGCGCGATCACAGGCAGCGCTTTCCAAGGCGCGGTATGAGCAGGTGCGGGATTTATCGAGCCGCGGCGGCGCAGCGGTTCTCGGTGCCCAGTCCGACGCACTGAAATCGCCGGTAATTGCGAACCTCAGGGCCGCTTTGAGTCGCGTTGAACGCCGTGAAGCGATCAATCAACAGACACTGCGACCTGGCCATCCAGATTATGCAAGTGTTCAGACGGAACGCCGCGCGATACTCGGTCAGATCGATGAAGAGCTGAACCGCATCAAGGCAAATGCCAAAGCCGAGTTTGAATTGGCAGTCTCGACCGAGAAATCCCTGAATGCCGAATTGATGGCGCTGCAATCACAGACGTCCACCAGCAATCAATCGCAGGTACGGCTCCGCGAATTGCAGCGGGAGGCACAGTCGGCACGCGGGATTTTCGAGCAATACCTAAATCGTTCAAAGGAAACGCGCGAGCAAGAGGGGCTGGGGCGCGGCAACAGCCGCATCATCAGCCAAGCGACTGTTCCTCTCTACCCGACCTTTCCGCCGACCATGCTGATACTCGCTGGTGCCTTGTTTGCAGGTCTCGCAGGTGGTGTCGGCACAGCGTGGCTTGCGCATGTTGTCTCCACCCCGACAGCCAATTCAGAAGATGCATCACCGTCGCCACAGCCCGTATCGCGGCCAATCGTCGATCCTAACCCGCCAACTACCGCTGATACGCCCCCCGCCTCAACGGCGCGTGTCGAACGCGTGCTGCGATCACTCAGGAGCCATCGCGAAACCGTGGCGAAGCCTGCAATCAGCGACGCGTCGCACCATGGTGACGTTGCCGATGGCAGTCCACTGTCGCGGGCCAAACCAGCCGGTATCGAAACGCTTGCACGTTTACCGACCATCGTGCCGGAGCGGACGCTTTCACCGCTCACGGCAACGCAGCGGCCAGTTCCGCCGCCGCCCAGTTTCGCCGATCTCATTGCCGCAGTAGATGATCGGTCGGCGGATCAATTTCCGGGCTATCTCGATGCGATCGATGGCTTGATGACAGCGTTGCTTGAGGCAAAACCGGCAAGTCAGCCAATGATTGCGTTTCTGGTTGGCACGGACCACAGCGTCGGCACATCGAGTGCGGCGCTGTCGGTCGCCTACCGTTCTGCCACAACCGGTCACCGAACTTTGCTGATCGATGCCTGTGGCTCGGACGCGGGCTTGAGCCAAGTGTTTGCCGCGCCGCTGAAACAACACCGCCCCTGTATTCTCGACAGCGAAGCGCATCTGGCTGAAATCACAATGCGCGATAGCCGTACCGGATTATCGTTGTTGCCGATCGCGCTCGCCAATCTTGCAACCTTGACGGACCTTCAACGGCGCCGTCTGCTGGTTGGTCTGGGTCGATTGGCGCAGCGTTTTGATTTGGTCATCATCGACGCAGGTGCGGCGCGCGACAATGCCACGGCAGTCTTTATGAGCCCACTTGCCGACAAGGTTTTGGTGGTGACCGATCGTAATCTCGGACCTCGAGCCAACGCGGCGACCATCGCCGATACCGCGCGACGTTACCGCAGTCAAAACGCAACGGCAGCCGTGATCGAGACGGCGGTTGGCTGAGACATGACAGCATTCTTACTTTCGCCGGGACAAACGACGGCGATTCGTGCCGTACCGCATTTTGCCGACGGAGCTTACCGTGATCTGCCGATCGCGGATACACTGACCTTCTATAAGAAGCGGTATGTTGACCAGTTGTTGAAGTTCCGGGATGTGGGTCCGGATACGGTGGTTGCCGATATTGGCGCAGGTTATGGCTGGCTTGCCATGGCTTTCGCGGCTTATTCGCCCGCCCGCGTCATCGCCGTCGAGATGGATGCAAAGCGACTTAGCGCAGGTCGAGAGATCGCAACCATTCTGGGGCTGGCTGATCGCATCACGTGGTTGTCCGAAGGGCTCGGTGAGATCTCGCTCAGTGACGCCAGTGTCGATGTTGTATACTGCGTCGAAGTTTTGGAACACGTGCGCCGCGATCCGGCGACGGTGGCGGATCTGGTTCGGTTACCACGCGATCTACTCATCGTGACGACGCCCAACCTATGGTTTCCGGTGATCGCACACGATACGCGTTTACCGTTCTGTCACTGGCTACCGATACCCTTGCGCAGGCTCTATGCAAGCGCTTTTGGCCGCCAGAATGCTGAAAATGACAACCTTTTCTGGTCACCTCCAGAGCTCGACCGTGCTCTGCGCGGGTTCCGTCCGGTATCCAGCTTTTTGCACTACCACTCCTTGGAGGACTATATCGCCACCTATCCGTTTCACCTTCCTTACGTCGGCGGCGGCAGGCAAACCCATGTCGGTACGCTCAAGCTCGCCTACTATCGGCTCGCACGCTGCCTAGGCGCAAACGCGCGTTACGTGATGCCAAATCTTGCGTGTGTTTGGCGGCGTCAGCCACAAGTGACCCAGTCCCCCTCTACGTCCGCGGCGAAGTGATTTTACGTGAGCGCTCGGCCACATTGGGTCTTCCACCTTTGGCACGCAGTTGCCGCGCTTTTTCTGCAAGCGACAACTCGGGCTGGAAGCTGCTGTGCGGGATCGCACTCATCATGAGCGCGCTGGTGGTAAACGCAGATGTGTTCGACACCCCACCACCAACCGAACCAAACGCCGCAATTGTCGCATGACGTCCGGCAGCGTTGAGCGTCTTGGCATTGGCGGCCGCAGCATATTTTGGTGATACTTTGGGTGATGCGATCGTCTTCACCGGCGGCCTCGATAACTCGGCAACCTGGAGCGGCGTGATCGTGAGATTATGGGCTACCCGGGTTAGATCGAGAAGCGCCGTCTCAAGGCTCGCAAACAGCCCCATGGGACCGGGTACCGGCGGATACTTTCGGTTCTTTTTGTAGCGTGTTTCC